>JAWXTM010000009.1:0-44461 GCA_044433505.1 Rikenellaceae bacterium | reverse complement strand
GCTAGCAGTTTTGGTATCTGCATCAACTGCCGAGTACATACGTTGGTAAAGTTCAGGGTAAGCAGTGCCATCAGCACCAATGTAGTAGACCTCCATAATACAGCGGGTCACATTTTTGCCCGTGCCGTAGTTGTCAATAGCACGAGTAGCACTGCTACCATCGCTAAGGTTAGCGGTAATGGTCATTTCGAACTCATTACCCGTGAAAGATGTGCCAGCAAGTTCGCTCTTCTGACACGACACCGCAGCGACCATCGCCACCAGCATCACTAGAAAAATTCTTTTCATTTGTTTTTTTTAGGTTTGTTATTTTTTCGATTAGATAATCTCAATACTGGGCACAAAAAAACGTGGGACAATACCGTTATTTGTTTTTCGTGGTCTTAGGAAACCTGTACAGTCAAATAATGAGTAAAGCCCACGGCAGAACCGTGAGCGTCTACACTTTACTCTTGACTGCTTGTGAAAATTCCTAAGTTTCATAAGACAAGATAAAGCTAACGCTTTTTATGTATTTTTAGCTTATAAAAGCCTTTTTATTTATCCATATATATTGTTTTTATACGTTACACCGCAACAAATGTATATATTATTTTTTGAAATACCAAACTCTTTTTCAGTTATTTACACCTTCACACCCTACTTTGCAAAGATTGCATCAACCACCTCGACCATCTGCTCCCCCTTCATCGTGCGCTTTAAAATAGTACCGTCTGGTGCAAACAACACCAGCAAAGGCATAGCATTTGCCCCATAACGAAACAAAGCCTCACCACTACTATCACACAGATTAACCCACGGCAGTCCTACCTGCTCTACCACCTGACGTGCCACAGAACTCTCATCTAAAATATTCACACCAAGCACCATAAAATTATCATACATATATCTCGTATGTAGCATCTTGATGTTGAGAGACTCAACAACGCTCTCCCTAGAGGATGACGACCAAAAATCTACCAAAACATACTTCCCCCTACCCACATAGTCCGAAAGCCTCACATCTGCCGTATTCTGCAAATTTCGCACCGTAAAATCGCTGAACATCTCCCCATCAAGGGTCTTCTCGAAACAAAAACGCTGCTCTATACGACCGTGAGCCTTAGTGTATTGACTATAGAGCGGATTCTGCTGAGTGAACTTCTTAAGAATACCAATGCGTGGCAAAGTGTCAAAATTCACCATCCTTAGGGCAAGTACCAAGCCAAGTGGATTATCGAAATTCTCGTCAAATGCACTCGACAGCTCCTGTGCCACAGTCGGAATATAGACATCGTTCAAAAATCTATGAATCTCGTAACTCTTAGCATCCATCGAATCCCTATACTCAAAAGGAATCTCTCTGTACTGCTCCATAAGAGCGAAATACTCCCTATCCAGAACATCTACCCTAAGGTTAATCTGAGTGTATATATCGGTAAGAGGTGTGCCCGTTGCCAAGTCCTGATACGTTCCAATATCCACCAAAACAGTGTCACCATCGGTAAAGAAATGCGCCGTTTCGACATAATATGGCTGCGCAACAGTTGCATCAATAGTAAATGAAAACTCTCCATCAACAACCTTTACAGAATCAAGCGCACGGTCATTGAGCTGGCTATAAAGAATAACTTGTTGATCTTTTTGTGGCTTGGCGACTTTGCCAATAACAAGAGTCGTTGGTGTTTGATTACACGCCACAGCAAGGCATAGTGAGAGAGCGGTCAAGAAGATATTTTTTCTCATAATATCAGCATTAAAAAATATTTATTCAAAAAAAAGAGTGAGCTATAACTTGTGTTATAACCCACTCTCGTGATCCAGCTGGGGCTCGAACCCAGGACCCCAACATTAAAAGTGTTGTGCTCTACCAGCTGAGCTACTGAATCATTCAATTAACCAACCTCGCTTTTAAAAGGTGAAGCTCCGTAAAGACTACTCTTTCGAGTGAGTTCTTTGCTAAGCTTCGCAGGTAAAACCACTAACCTTCCCCCCTTAAAGCGAGTGCAAAGATATGAACAATATTTGAAATTTCCAAATTATTTTGCAAAAAATTTTAATTTATTTAAAATATTTCTCCTTTTCGAAAAAAATACTACCTTTGTACTATTACTTCTAAACTAGAAAAAAGACTATGGATTTCGCAAAACTGAAAAACGAATTCGCTAAGCTATATGCGCTGGCACAACGCTGGGATGAACAAGGATACGCCCCTGATATTGAACGTGATATTGCCAAAGATAGACTCCGCAAACTCTACGATAAAATCAACGCAACACCTGAAAAAAACCTCCCTACTCCTAAAGTCGAAACCCCAAACCAAACTACAGTAGAGCAAAAAACAAATACTGCTCCAGAACCAGTTATAGAGGTTGTGGCTGAGGCTGAAACTGAACCTGCTCCCCAAAAAACACTCCAACAAGACGAACTCTATATTCAAGAACTCTTTAATGGTGATAGAGAATTGTATCAAACCGAAATCGAAAAACTTATCCAAATGAACTCGATTGATCAAATTGTTATATATATTACTGACAATTTTAACTGGAGTGCGCAAAACAAAGCTGCCGAAAATATAGTGCAAGAACTCTTTGAACTCAAAAACGCTTAAGTTATGAAACTCTATGTTGTGCCAACTCCTATTGGCAATCTCGAAGACATAACCCTTAGAGCACTGCGCATCCTAAGGGATGAGGCGCAACTAATCGTTGCCGAAGATACACGAACCAGTGGCATACTGCTCTCGCACTTCGAGATTAAAAAACCTATGGTCAGCTTCCATAAGTTTAACGAGCATAACACTGCCGACAAGATTGCTCAAAGAATCGAGGGTGGAGAGTGCGTTGCGCTGATTAGTGATGCGGGAACTCCCTCAATCTCTGATCCAGGTTACCTGTTGGTGCGAGCCTGCGTCGAAAGGGGTATTACGGTGGAGTGCCTACCTGGTGCCACTGCCTTTGTGCCTGCGCTGGTCAATAGTGGACTGCCTGCCGATTCATTTACCTTTATTGGATTTTTGCCCGTGAAAAAGGGTCGACAAACTAAACTATCGGAGCTTGCACTACTCAAAAATACCTTTATACTATATGAGTCGCCTCACCGAATTCAAAAGACCGTAGAGCAACTTGCTGAACATTGCGGCGAAGAACGTCAAGCATCCATTAGCCGTGAAATCTCCAAAAAATTTGAAGAAACGTTGCGTGGCACGCTTGGCGAACTTGCTCTGCACTTGGCACAAAACCCCATAAAGGGCGAGATTGTTGTAGTAGTTGCGCCGCAAAATAAAAAATCTCCTAAAACCAATAACGAAGATGAACAAGGAATCTAAAAAGGATAAAAATCACTGGATGAATACCTCTATCGGTGGGATTATGAGGTTTCTAAAGTATCGCTTTGACCTGAATGAAGATAAGGCCGACCAGTGTGAAGTTGTCAGCAATATCAGTCGCAGTGTAGAATTTAGAGGCACTAACCTCTGGATTCTAATCTTTGCTATTGTTGTGGCAAGCGTTGGGCTGAATGTTAATTCAACCGCCGTGATTATTGGAGCTATGCTTATATCTCCGCTAATGGGTCCGATTATGGGTATTGGACTATCGCTGGGCATTAATGACTTTGAGCTACTGAAACGCTCCCTGCGTAACTTTTTTATTGCAACTGTCATTTCGTTGATTGTATCAATGCTATATTTTATGACATCACCGCTAACCATTGCTCAGAGCGAAATCCTAGCACGCACTACCCCTACAATCTGGGATGTACTGATTGCCACATTCGGTGGTCTGGCAGGTATCGTGGCTCAATCACGCCGTGACAGAACCACTACTGTTATTCCAGGTGTGGCTATTGCTACAGCTCTTATGCCACCGCTCTGTACCGCTGGGTACGGGCTTGCTGCTGGTAAAATGGTCTACTTTGGGGGTGCACTCTACCTTTTCTTTATTAACGCTGTATTTATTGCACTTGCTGCCTTTGTTGTGGTTAGATTCCTAAAATACGATAAAGTAGGAGATGTCAATAACGCCAAGAATAAACGAGTGCAACGACTAATGGCAACTATTGTACTTATAACGGTTATTCCTAGTATCCTTATGGCATATAATTTGGTGCAACGCTCTATTTTTGAGAATTCGGCACAAAAATTCATCACCGAGGTTTTTAATTTTAAAAGCAGTCAGGTGGTCAATAAAATCGTGAACTACGACCGAAATAACACTGAACGCTATATTGAAGTGGTTATGATTGGTGAGCCTATCTCTGGGGATGCTATTGAGGCTGCTCAGAATCAACTTCCTAACTACTCTTTGGCAGGTACTACTCTAAAGGTGCGCCAAGCCACTAACAAAGAGCAAGTCACTAATGAAATACTCGAAGATGTACTTAAAAGCAACAAGGAACTGCTCACCGAACGCAACAATAAAATCAAAGAGCTAGAGACTAGGCTTGCGACCTATGACAGGGATACCCTGCCCACCATTACCATTGCACGTGAGCTTGGTTCGCTATGGCCTGAGGTAGAGAGCGTGGAGCTTAGTCGCAGCAGGATTGTCAATACTAGTGGCGAGCTTCAAGGCAGTATTATAAACTGTACGCTACACCTCGGTAAAGATAATGAGATTGACGAAGAAAATGCCAATAGAATCAAACGTTGGCTAACTCAAAAAACTGGACATACGGATGTTAGGCTAACCATTGACGTACCTAACGACCCCACCAAAGACAGCACTTCCACCACCACACAACTACTAATATTAGAATAAAACATATATGAAGAAAATTGCAATCACTTGCCTAGCTGCGCTACTGTGTAGCTGTGGGGCGAAGAGTACAGGAATGCTCACAGAAGTTGGGCTAGATAGAGATGTTAGAGAAAGGCTGGAGGCTAAGGCTGCGATACTGCCAGACCTCAGTGCACTAGAGATGACCCCACAGGAGCGTGAGGCACTAGAGTTCCTCTATGCCTATATGCCAGTTGGGGATATTGGAGACTACTCTGCTGAATTTTTCTTAAAAAATGTAAGAAGCTCTCTGAAGGCTCGTAAAGAATTGGGATATGATGCAGTGGTGTCGACTAGCGACTTTCTGCACTTTGTACTGCCGCTTCGTGTGAATAACGAAATGCTAGACACCTCACGCATAGTATTCTACAATGCCCTGAAAGATAGAGTAAAGGGACTCTCTATGGAAGATGCCGTAAAGGAAGTCAACCACTGGAGCAACCAAATGGCAGTCTATATGCCAACTGATGCTCGCACGGCATCACCACTGAGTGTACAGTGCTCGGCTGGGGGCAGGTGTGGCGAACAGAGTGTCTTTGTAGTGGCTGCGCTTAAGGCGGTGGGCATTCCTGCTCGCCAAATCTATGTGCCACGCTGGTCGCACGTCGATGATAACCACGCTTGGGTAGAGGCTTGGATTGGCGATGAGAATGGGGGCAAGTGGCACTACCTTGGGGCGTGTGAACCCGAAGCTGAACTTAATGCGGGGTGGTTCGATGCTGCTGCAACTCGTGCGCCACTGATGGTTACCGATGTCTTCGGAAAGTATAATACTGAGCGTGAAGTGCTCAGCCAAACTGCTTGCTACAGCGAAATAAATGTTACCGATAACTACGCTCCCGTTACTAAGGGTTACGTACAGGTGCTTGATGCAAGTGGCACTGCGCAAAAGGATGCCGAGGTTACCTTTACTATCTTTAACTACGGGGAGTTTTATCCTACAGTTTTAAAGACTACCAATAGTGAGGGGGTTGCTGAACTTATTGCAGGGCGTGGCGATATGGCAGTCTTTGCAAGCAAGAATGGAGAGTTTGCCCAAGGTGTCTTTGACTTTAGAATGCAGGACGACACCCTAAAACTTACGCTAAAGAGCCTACCAACACAGGCTGTTGAGTATGATATTACTCCAGCTCCGTGGGGCGACGTTCCTCAGAGAATCACCCCAGAGGCTCGTGAAAAAAATAACGAAAGACTCGCCAAACAAAATGCTCTAAGGGCTGAGTATGTCGCTACCTTCCCAACTGAGGAGTATGCCGAAAATCTCGCTAAAGAGATTGGCGCAAGTGAGCAAAGGGTAGTACGTGCTATGCAAGGCTCTAGAGGTAACTACTCTGAGATTGAGAAATTTTTAAGAGCATCTGCACAGGTGCAAAACCTCGACGTAGCACTAGATTTATTGGAGGTTGTTCCAGTAAAAGACCTGCGTGATACACCGTGCGAGGTCTTTCTTGACCACCTTAACGGTGCACTCTCTTATAAAAATTATCTACACTTCACTGACTATATCCTTAACCCACGCATTGGCACTGAAACTCTAACTGCCTACCGCAAAGTCTTTAGTGAAAAGACCGACACTCGTGCCCTGCTTGATATAATTAAGACTGTGGAGTCTACCATTATAGAGGACGATTCCCAAAACCCAAATCTCGTGCCTATAACGCCCCTTGGAGTTGATAGGGTAAAGATTGCTGATAGCAAGTCCAAGAGGGCATACCTTGTGGCTATGATACGTAGCGCAGGCTTCCCTGCACGCATTGAGTCGACTACGAATATGGTGCAGTTCTATAATAATAAGGCCGACGAATGGGTCTATACAGATCAATATGTTGACCTATATAGCACTGAAAATCCCAATAAAAAAATCGCCCTCGGTAAGGTTAAATTCCACTACACGCCAACCCAAAAGAACCCTGACCCGAAAATGGGGCTAAACTTTACTCTTGCAAGGTGGAATGGCAAGATGTACGAGAAACTAAATATTGGTGCAGAACTACTCGCTAAACTTGGGGTTGATATGGGGGCTGGTGCTACCTTTAGCACACTCTTTAGCGAGGCGGTTGAGCTGCCCGTAGGTAGCTATATGCTTACTACTGCTACGAGAATGGAGGATGGCACGGTGCTTAGCCGCTTGGAGCCTTTCACAGTTGCTGAGAACCAAACCAGTGATGTAGTTATGGTGCTTCGTGAAGCCGACAATGCTATCAAAGTTATCGACCATATTAATACCAATAGCACCTTTATACCACTTGGAGCTACCTCGGCAAAGAGCCTACAGAGTGCAGCAGGCAATGGGTACTTCGTTGTGGCACTTATTGATGCTAAAGCCGAACCTACCACACATATGTTGCGTGACCTGAATAAACAACTCACCACGCTAGAGAAATGGGGGCAACCACTCCTACTTATCTTTAGCGACGAGAAGCAGGCCGCTCGCTTCAATAGGGCTGACTACCCTACACTGCCTAGTACTGCTATTCTGGGGTACGATAATAATAGTGAGGTGACTCGTATGATTAAAGAAGAACTAGAGATTAGCGATATATCACGCCTGCCCGTTGTGGCACTCGTAGATGATAAAGGTAGTGTGTACTACACCTCCACTGGTTACAACACCGCACTTGGAGAACAACTACGCAACCTTATCGAAAAACTTTAGGGGAAACTATGGTATAATTATTGAATACGGTATTGTCCCTAAAACAACAGGGACAATGGAAAATACAAGGGTATCTATAATTATGCCAAGCTATAACTCCGCACTCTATATAGCTGAGTCTATTGAGTCGATTATAGCGCAAAGCTACACCGATTGGGAACTGATAATTTGTGACGATGCCTCAAGCGATAACACTGTAGAGATTGTTGAGAAATTTATACCGCAAGACAATCGTATAAAACTCCTCAGGCTGCTGAGTAACCAAGGGGCAGCGGTGGCACGCAACAGAGCATTGGACTATGCCGTGGGACGATACATTGCCTTTTGTGATAGCGATGACAGGTGGAGAATAGATAAGCTCGCCAAACAGCTCGAATTTATGAAAGCAAAGGGGGTGAAGGTGTGCTACTCTTCGTATATTGAGTGTAATGAGGTGGGGGAGAATATGCAGGTAGTGGTTGCCAGAAAGAGGCTTACGCTACACGAAATGGTTAATAATGATTATATGGGATTTTTGACCCTGATTTATGACACTCAAGGCATTGGCAAGGTTTCGCTGCCTGCACTGAGAAAACGTCAAGATTGGGCAATGAAACTCCAACTGATGCAGAGAGTGCAGTTTGCAATGGGGGTTCTTGAACCTCTGGCATACTATCGTGTAAGGCACGACTCGCTCTCGCACAATAAAATGGGACTAATAAAATATAATGTAATGGTCTATCGTGAGATTCTCAAATGGGGGATGCTTAGGGCGTGGATGGTGATGATTTTCAACTTTCTGCCGCACTACTTCCTCAAAAGGACTCTTATTAGACTAAATAATAGATAACTAAAAGATATGAATATTGCAGTTGTTGGCTCAGGATATGTTGGGCTAGTATCAGGGGCGTGCTTTGCCGAAGTTGGGGTAAATGTAACCTGCGTGGATATTGATACAGATAAAATTGAGGCTCTTAACCGTGGTGTAGTGCCAATCTATGAACCAGGGCTTGAGGAGATGGTACGCCGTAACTTAAAGGAAGGTAGGCTTAGCTTTACCACCTCGCTAGAAGATATTATCGAGAGTGTGGATGTGGTATTTTCGGCTGTGGGTACACCCTCAGACGAGGATGGCTCAGCTGACCTGCAATACGTGAGGGATGTTGCTCGCACCTTTGGGCGGACAATTAAAAAGTACACCGTACTGGTCACAAAATCTACTGTTCCCGTTGGTACTGCCGCTATTGTTAAAGGCGTTATCGAGGAGGAACTAAAAAAACGTGGCGCAGAGAATATCCCATTTGATGTTGCCTCGAACCCAGAATTTCTTAAAGAAGGTGTGGCTATCAAAGACTTTATGTCGCCAGACCGTGTGGTGGTAGGGGTAGACTCTCAGCGTGCAAAGGAGCTGATGACCAAACTCTACCGCCCATTCCTGCTTAATAACTTTAGGGTAATATTTACCGATATTCCATCGGCAGAGATGATTAAATATGCTGCTAACGCTATGCTCGCAACACGTATCTCATTTATTAATGATATTGCAAATCTGTGTGAAAGAGTCGGAGCGGATGTAAATATGGTGCGCCAAGGGATTGGTTCGGATAGCCGTATCGGCAATAAATTCTTGTACCCAGGGTGTGGTTATGGAGGTTCGTGCTTCCCAAAAGATATTAAGGCACTGATAAAGAGTGCTGAGCAGGTTGGCTATAAGATGCAAGTGCTTGAAGCTGTGGAGGCTGTCAACGATGCCCAAAAAAACGTTGTATTCGATAAGCTAAATGCAATATATAAGGATGACCTAGAGGGCAAGACCATTGCTGTTTGGGGACTAGCATTTAAGCCTGAAACTGACGATATGAGGGAAGCCACCTCGCTGGTGACTATCGAAAAACTTAAACAAGCAGGTTGCACGATTAGAGTCTTCGATCCTGTGGCAATGGCAGAGTGTGAGCGCAGAGTTAAAGATGATGTATATTATGCTACCGATATTTACGATGCGGTGTTGGGGGCTGATGCACTGCTGCTACTCACCGAGTGGAAGCAATTTAGGATGCCGAGCTGGGGGGTGATAAAACGCTCTATGAACCATCCGTTAGTAATAGATGGGCGCAACATCTACAACCGTGACGATATGAAAGAGCACGGCTTTGAGTACCACTACATAGGTCAAAAGAAATAATCACAAAGAAATTACCTATAACAAAAACTTTATCCCCAATAAGATTAATAGTACACCACCCGTTACTTGCGCCCACGAGGAGTAACGCCTCCCTACTCGTGAACCTACCACTAACCCAACTATCACCGAAAACATTGTGATAATCAAAAATACAAATGCCTCTACCCACAGATCAACGCCTAAACCTATTAATTCCAGTACGCCTCCCACAGCAAAAGCATCTAGGCTTACTGCCACTGCAATATAAAGGCTATTTATATAATTGAGCTGCTCTGGATTATTCTGTTTATCTCTTATCCGCTCGACTATCATCCGCACCCCCAAAAATACCAACACACCAAAGCCAATCCACCCACTATACTCAGCAATATACTCCACCACTCCCTTCGACAATAGCACCCCACACACCACAAATAATGCGTGCATCACCCCCACCATCAAGGCAAGCACAACTCCACGCCCCCCTACCCTACACTGCGAAGCCCCTAGCCCTAGTGATACCGTAAAGGAATCGGCACTAAGGCTAAGGGCTACAATTAGCAGTAAAGCAAAGTCCATTAATTAATAGACTATTGACCTAGAATCCAAGCGAAGATAAGCGGTGCAACAATCGTAGCATCACTCTCTACAATAAACTTAGGGGTATCAACATCTAGCTTGCCCCACGTAATCTTTTCATTAGGCACAGCACCAGAGTACGAACCATACGAGGTAGTAGAGTCCGAAATCTGGCAGAAGTATGCCCAGAATGGCACTTCCTCCCACTCAAGGTCTTGATACATCATAGGCACTACACAGATAGGAAAGTCACCCGAAATACCACCACCAATTTGAAAGAAACCTACACCCTCGCTAGAATTAGCTCTATACCATTCAGTAAGGTAAATCATATACTCAATGCCACTCTTAACGGTCGAGGCCTTCATCTCGCCCTTAATCACATACGAAGTGAAGATATTACCCATAGTAGAATCCTCCCAACCAGGAACGATAATAGGCAAATTCTTTTCGCAAGCAGCCAACATCCAGCTATCTTTAGGGTCAATTTCATAGTACTGTTCAAGCTCACCGCTACGGATAAGTTGGTACATAAATTCGTGAGGCAGGTATCTTTCACCCTTAGCGTCAGCATCTTTCCAGATTTTAGAGATATGCCCTTGCAGTCTACGGAACGCCTCCTCCTCAGGGATACAGGTGTCAGTAACACGGTTCAGGTGATTATCGAGTAGTTCACGCTCTTGCTCAGGGGTAAGGTCACGATAGTTTGGCACACGTTTGTAGTGAGAGTGCGCCACAAGGTTCATAAGATCCTCTTCGAGATTTGCGCCAGTACAAGTAATAATCTGCACTTTATCTTGGCGAATCATCTCAGCAAGCGATATACCCAGTTCAGCAGTACTCATAGCACCACCCATAGTAATCATCATCTTTCCACCCTTGGCAAGGTGCGCCTCATAACCCTTAGCTGCATCAAGCAGTGCAGCGGCGTTAAAGTGGCGGTAATTGTGTTCAATAAATTGAGAAATTGGTCCTTTTGTCATAATAAGATTTTATAAATATTTTTTTTAAGATAACGGGACAAAGTTAGATAACTTTTATTATCTTTGCAACTGCAATTCGCACTTTTTGCATAGATTTTCATTCAAAAACAATATTATAATTATGAATTTAATTGACAGAATTAAGGCTCAGGCACGCCTAGAGCTTCAACGTATTGTCCTACCCGAAGGTACTGAAGAACGTACCCTAAGAGCCGCTAATACCGTTATCGAAGAGGGTACGGCTCAAATCATCTTGATTGGTAATGAGGCTCAAATCAAAGAGTGCGCAGCGAAGTGGGAACTGCCAAATATTGCAAAGGCAACTATTGTAGACCCTGAGAATCACGCCAATATGGAGCGTTATATCGACCTTATGCTACAAATTAGAGCTAGCAAAGGTCTTACCAAAGAGCAAGCAGAAGTACTTATCAAAAACCCACTATATCTGGCTGTTATGATGATTAAGGCTGGGGATGCTGACGGTGAAGTTGCTGGTGCAGGTAATGCTACGGGTGATGTTCTTCGCCCTGCTTTCCAGTACGTTAAGACAAAACCAGGCATCTCGGTTGTGTCGGGTGCAATGATTATGTCGCCTCTTGACACTGAATTTGCTAAAGAGGGGGTAATGGTCTTTGCTGACGTTGCTGTACACCCAAACCCTACCGCTGCGGAACTTGCTCAAATCGCACTCTGCACTGCCGAAACTACTAAAACAATAGTTGGTATAGAACCAAGAGTGGCAATGCTCTCGTTCTCGACCAAAGGTTCGGCTAAACACGAAATGGTGGATAAAGTTATCGAAGCTACCAGAATTGCTAAAGAACAAGCTCCCGAGCTTGCCATTGATGGCGAACTTCAAGCAGATGCAGCTATTGTTGCTTCGGTTGGTAAGTCAAAAGCTCCTGACTCTGAGATTGCAGGTAATGCCAATGTGCTTGTATTCCCTACCCTAGAGGTCGGAAATATCGCCTATAAACTCGTGCAACGCTTTAGTGGAGTGGAGGCAGTTGGCCCAATACTTCAAGGTATGGCAGCCCCTATTAACGACCTTTCACGTGGTTGCTCAGTAAGCGACATCGTCGGTCTTGTTGCAATCACCGCTGTTCAAGCTCAAACTAAATAAAAACATTATACCAAATACCTAAAAATGAACATTCTAGTACTTAATTGTGGTAGCTCTTCTATTAAATACCAGCTACTTGATCTAACTAATTCAACTGAGCCTACACTTCTTGCAAAGGGTCTTGTAGAGCGCATCGGACTCGCCGAAGGTCGCTTGGTTCACAAACCAGAGGGCAAAACTCCCTTTGAACTAGTTGAACCTATTGCTGATCATACGGTGGGTATTAACCTTATCCTAAAGGCTCTGGTTAACCCAGAACACGGCGTGCTTGCTGACCTTAGCGAAATTGCTGCGGCTGGACACAGAGTTGCGCACGGTGGCGAGTTCTTTAATGACTCGGCTATTATCAACGATACTGTCAAAGAACAAATCACTGCCTGTATCGAACTAGCACCGCTACACAACCCTCCTGCACTAAAGGGTATAGAGTCTATCGAAAGACTACTGCCTGAAATTGGACAAGTTGCTGTATTTGATACTTCTTTCCACTCTTCTATGCCAATGGAAAGTTTCTTGTATGGTATTCCTTACAAATATTACGAAGAAAAACGCATCCGTCGCTATGGATTCCACGGCACTTCGCACAAATTCGTGGCGCAAAAAGCCTGCGAAATGACTGGACTTGACTTTGCTACATCTAAAGTCGTTACCTGCCATATCGGTAATGGTGCTTCGGCTACCGCTATTAAGGATGGTAAGTCAGTTAATACATCTATGGGCTTTACCCCTCTTGATGGTCTGTTGATGGGTACTCGCTGCGGTGAAATCGACCCAGGTGTACTTATCTATATTATGGAAAAAGATGGCATCACCGCTCACGAACTAAGCGATATTTTGAACAAAGAATCGGGCTTTATGGGTGTTAGTGGCATTTCGAGCGATATGCGTGACATCGTTGCTGGTGACGAGCAGGGTAATGAACGTGCTACACTCACTATGAGAATGACTACAAATCGCCTTCGTAGAGTTATCGGTGCTTACTTTGCTGAGCTTGGTGGAGCTGACCTAGTGGTGTTTGCTGGCGGCATTGGAGAAAATGAACCTTTCCTAAGACACGACTGCCTCGAAGGACTAGAATTCCTTGGTATCGAAATCGACAATGAGGTTAACAATGCTCTCAAAAAAGGTGAAGATGCAGTGCTCTCTACCGCTAATTCTAAAGTGAAAGTAGTGGTGGCTTGCACAGACGAAGAACTAGTTATTGCTAGTGATACCTTTAGACTTCTCTATGCAGAGTAATAAGATACTCCTTACAGTTGCGGGTTCAGATAGCTCGGGTGGCGCAGGTATCCAAGTCGATACTAAAAGCGCACTGAGGCTAGGCTGTGAATCCGCAACTGTTATTACTGCCCTGACAGCTCAAAACCCTAGCGAGGTGCGATTGGTTGAGCTTGTGAGTACAGATATGATTGAGGCGCAGTTCCGTGCCGTTGCTGACTTTATGAATATTGGAGCAGTGAAAATCGGAATGGTAGGCGATGCAGAACGTGTAAGGTTAGTGGCACGCCTAATTAAAGAGTATAACCTTAAGAATGTGGTGGTTGATCCAGTCTTGGCAGCTACCTCGGGTGGCAAGTTGGCTCGTGAGGGCGTGGTCGAAGCCATCAAAGAGCATCTCTTCCCTATTGCAACGCTACTGACCCCAAATCAAGATGAGGCTGAGGAGTTGTGTGGTATGAAGCGTGGGGGGATTAACTCTGAGTCTGAGGCGCATAGGGCGTGGGAGATATTGAGCTTACAGGGGGTGAGTGCACTGTTGCTAAAGGGTGGTCACGCGGCGAAGTGGCAAGAGAGGGGTGTGATTGTGGATAGGCTCTATAGTAGTGCAGGTGTTAGGGAGTATTGTGCAAAGAGATTAGATATAGAGGAGTTACAGACGCACGGCACTGGCTGTATGGTAAGTTCGGCAACGGCAGCGTTATTGGCTCAGGGTGTAGATTTATCGGAGGCTGTTGCCAGGGCAATAGTTTATGTACAGGGTGTAATATCTAGTGCCCGATTTTAGTGGCAACCAGATAACCAAAGGTTATTAAATCGTGCATTACAAAAAACTTTCTTTATTTAGTCTGTTATACTACAAGCTATGACAAGCTAAACCATAAAAGGGTCTGTGCCCCCCCCCCCAGCCACACCGTCTAAATAACCAGATAATAACTGCAATAAAGAATGACCAAAAGCATAAGATTGAAATAAGTAGCACCAAGCACAAAAAATAAATCATAGAAAATCTTATACTTACTATTGACTAATCTAAAGAAATTTACTACCTTTGCAAAAAAAATTAGAGAACGTATATGATAGAGATAGAACAAAGAGCACAAAATGCCAAAGACTACTTTAAGTCTGGGTATAACTGCTGCCAAGCTGTCCTGCTAGCATATAACGATTTCACTAACCTAGACAAAGAAACCCTTGCTACACTCGGCGCACCACTCGGTGGCGGAATGGGTAGACTAAGAGAAGTTTGCGGAACTGTGACAGGGATGTTTATAGTAAGCGGATTCTGTGAGAAAGCAAGCGATCCACAAGATCGTGAAGCTAAAAAAAGAGCCTACGCAACTGTGCAATCGCTCTCACAAAGCTTTAAAGAGATGCACGGCTCAATAGTATGTAGAGAACTGCTCAGCGGTGAGATACTAAAAGACAAATCATCGGTACCAGAGCTAAGAACCGATGAATACTACAAAAAACGCCCCTGCGCTGAACTTGTTGCCGATGCAGCTCGTATAGTGGGGCAATACATAGAAAAATTAAGAAAAACAAACAACGGGTCGTTAAAAGCCTAATTATAATTTAAATAACTAATTCCTAAGAAGTATGATTTATTCACATGAAGTTGAACACATGTGTGTTGTAAAACAAGGACAAAATCACGGTTCTGCACCAATTCCTCAAGAAGGAAAATGGGTGAAATCTAAACAGATTGCAGACATTTCAGGTCTTACTCACGGTGTGGGTTGGTGTGCTCCTCAACAAGGTGCGTGCAAATTGACACTGAACGTTAAAGACGGCATAATCCAAGAAGCATTGGTAGAGACTATCGGTTGCTCTGGTATGACTCACTCTGCTGCAATGGCATCTGAGATTCTCCCAGGCAAAACATTGCTAGAGGCTCTTAATACTGACCTAGTATGCGACGCTATCAACACCGCAATGCGTGAACTATTCCTTCAAATTGCTTATGGTAGAACACAATCTGCTTTCTCTGAAGGTGGTCTTCCAATCGGTGCTGGTCTTGAAGACCTTGGTAAGGGTCTACGTAGCCAAGTTGGTACTATGTTTGGTACACTAGCTAAAGGTCCTCGTTACCTAGAAATGGCTGAAGGATACTGTACTCGTATGGCTCTGAACGAGAGTGACGAGGTTATCGGATACGAATTTATCCACCTAGGCAAATTTATGGAATCTGTAGGTAAAGGCAAAGACGCTAACGAAGCTCTTCAAGCTGCAAAAGGCACTTACGGACAATTCGCCGATGCTCCTAAATACATTGACCCAAGACACAAATAACATTAACCCACGCTGTTTTTGCAGCAATTAATAATTCAAGATTATGGCTTTATTTGAAAGTTATGACCGTCGTATAGACAAAATTAACGCCGTTTTGAACCAATACGGCATCCAAAATATCGAAGAAGCAAAGACTATTTGCGACCAAATGGGCGTTGACCCTTACACTATGTGTGAGGAAACTCAACCGATTTGCTTCGAAAATGCAAAGTGGGCTTACGTTGTAGGTGCTGCTATCGCAATTAAAAATGGCGCAAAGAACGCTGCTGAAGCTGCCGAAAATATCGGTATCGGTCTGCAAGCATTCTGTATCCCAGGCTCTGTTGCAGAAGATCGCAAAGTAGGTATCGGTCACGGTAACTTGGCTGCTCGCCTGCTTAGAGAAGAGACTAAATGTTTCGCATTCTTGGCTGGTCACGAATCTTTCGCAGCTGCTGAAGGTGCTATCAAAATTGCTGAAATGGCTAACAAAGTGCGTCAAGAACCTCTACGTGTTATCCTTAACGGTCTTGGTAAAGATGCAGCGCAAATTATCTCTCGTATCAATGGCTTTACTTACGTTGAAACTAAGTACGACTACTACACTAGCGACCTTGCTACTGTACGTGAAGTTCCTTACTCAGTAGGTCTTCGTGCTAAAGTTAAGTGCTACGGTGCTGACGATGTTAGAGAAGGTGTTGCTATTATGACTAAGGAGGGTGTAGACGTATCTATCACTGGTAACTCTACTAACCCAACTCGTTTCCAACACCCTGTTGCTGGTACTTACAAGAAAGAGTGTATCGAAAAAGGTCACAAATACTTCTCTGTAGCGAGTGGTGGCGGTACTGGTCGTACACTTCACCCAGATAATATGGCTGCTGGTCCTGCTTCTTATGGTATGACTGACACAATGGGTCGTATGCACGGTGACGCTCAGTTTGCTGGTTCTTCTTCAGTTCCTGCACACGTTGAGATGATGGGCTTCCTTGGTATGGGTAACAACCCTATGGTAGGTGCTACTGTTGCAGTTGCAGTTGCTATTGAAGAGGCTTCTAAGTAATTTAGGACTACTACATAAACAATCAAAAAAGTTGATTCTCTGGCACTCAGGGAATCAACTTTTTTTTACATCCCAAGCAAATACTGTGTTCGAACACGAATAAAATCAAGTAAAACACAAAAATTGGGTGAATAGTGTTGAATTTTATGCAAAAAAGATAGCTGATGTGCATATAATATCTATTTTTTTTGTACCTTAGCATGCCTTTTTGGCACACAACTAACAAACAACAAAATAACAACACTATGAAAAAACTGAAAATCTGTGCAATAGCATTTGTAGCCATCCTAGGCTCAACATCTGCCTTTGCTCAAAGAACTCTGCCGACCTATCTGGACGACTCGAAACCTATCGAAGAACGTGTCGAAGATGCACTTTCGAGAATGACCCTTGAGGAAAAGATCAGCTTTATCCACGCTCAATCTAAATTTAGCTCGGCTGGTGTATCAAGGCTAGGTATCCCTGAACTCTGGATGACTGATGGTCCTCACGGTATTCGCCCAGAGGTGCTTTGGGATGAATGGGAACAAGCTGACTGGACTAATGACTCGTGTACTGCATTCCCTGCACTAACTGCACTCGCTGCAACTTGGAGTGTGGAGAGATCTCACGCCTATGGTATCGCTATTGGCGAGGAGGCACGCTATCGTGAAAAAGATGTACTACTAGGGCCTGGGGTAAATATCTATCGCTCGCCACTTAACGGACGTAACTTTGAGTATATGGGCGAAGATCCATACCTTGCAGGTCAAATGGTAGTGCCTTACGTACAGGGGGTACAAGAAAATGGTGTTGCTGCCTGCGTGAAACACTACGCACTTAATAACCACGAGGTTAATCGCCACACCAGCAATATCGTCCTTTCTGATAGAGCACTCTATGAAATCTACCTTCCTGCATTCAAAGCTGCCGTTCAAGAGGGCAAGGCGTGGTCTATAATGGGTTCATATAACCTATACAACAACCAACACGGATGCCAAAACCAACGCTTGCTTTATGATATTTTGCGTGACGAGTGGGGTTTTGATGGTTCAGTAGTATCGGACTGGGGTGGTGTTCACGACACCGACCAATCAATTCTGCACGGTGTTGACCTAGAGTTTGGCTCGTGGACAGATGGTCTAAAGGGTGGTCAAAGCAACGCTTATGACAACTACTACCTTGCGCACCCATACCTCGAAAAAATTAAAAATGGAGAGTATGGCACAGAAGAACTTGACCAAAAAGTTCGCAATAACCTACGCCTTGCATTCCGCACTGCTATGAACAGAAACAAACCTTACGGTTCGCTTGTTTCTCCTGAACATAGCCAAGCTGCACTACAAATCGCTCAAGAAGCAATCGTGCTGCTAAAGAACGATAACAATGTACTTCCGATTGACCTAAATAGCACTAAAAACATCCTTGTAGTGGGCGAAAACGCTATCAAGATGATGACTGTTGGTGGTGGTAGCTCATCGCTAAAGGTTAAGTACGAAAGTCTTCCTATCGAGGGTATTATGAATCGTGTGGGAGATGCTGCTACTGTAAGCTACGCTCGTGGCTATGTAGGCGACCCATCGGGCGAATACAATGGCGTTAGAACTGGGCAAAACCTTAGTGAAGATCGTAGCGAAGAAGAACTTATCGCCGAAGCGGTTGCTATGGCAAAGGATGCTGACTATGTTATCTATATCGGTGGACTCAACAAGAGTGCTCACCAAGACTGCGAAGACTCTGACCGCCTTGGACTAGAGCTTCCTTACAACCAAGATAACGTTATCGCTGCACTTGCAGAAGTAAACGACAAGGTGGTGATGGTAAACATCTCGGGTAACGCTGTTGCAATGCCGTGGGTTAAGCAAGTTCCTGCTATTGTTCAGGCTTGGTTCTTAGGCTCAGAGGCTGGCAACGCACTTGCATCTATTCTATTTGGCGACGTTAACCCTTCTGCAAAACTTCCATTCTCGTTCCCTGTGAAACTAGAGGACATCGGAAGCCACTCGGTTGGTGAATTCCCTAAAGACTCAAGAGAGGTTAGAAGCAGACGTGACACTATTAATGTAGAGTATAAGGAAGGTATCTTTGTAGGGTATCGCTGGTTGGAAGAGCACAAGATTGCTCCTCTATTTAGCTTCGGTCACGGTCTTAGCTACACTACATTTGAGTATGGTGAGGCTACCGCTGACAAGAAGACTATGACAGCTGATGAGACTCTTACAGTTAAAGTTACGGTGAAGAATAGTGGTGATCGCTGTGGTCAAGAGATTGTTCAGCTATACATTGCTGACAAAAAATCGTCGCTCGAAAGACCTGTAAAAGAGCTTAAGGAATTCGAAAAAGTATCTCTAAAGGCTGGCGAAGAGAAAGAAGTTAGCTTCACGATTGATCGAGAAAGCCTTAGCTACTATGATAACAGAATTGCAGAGTGGGTTGCAGAACCAGGTAAGTTCGAGGCTCATATCGGCACTTCATCTTCAAAGATTCTTACTACTGTAAAATTTGAGCTGAAGTAATTTTTAAAGACCATTTTATAATAAAAAGACTTTTCGGGAATAGCTCTCGAAGAGTCTTTTTTTGTGGAGAAATAGCCACAAATCACAAAAAAAAAGTTACCTTTGCCCAACTATAATTAGAAATAACTATGAAAAAAATTATTGCATTTATACCTAACGCCCTGACCCTTTGTAACCTACTGTGTGGACTAGCATCAATATTCTCTGCCTTTACTGGCTCAATGAAATATGCACTACTATTTATTATAATAGCTGCCGTATTCGATTTTCTAGACGGCTTTGCTGCACGCCTGCTAAAGGCATACTCAGAGGTGGGGCTTCAACTCGACTCGCTCTGCGATATGGTTAGCTTCGGGGTAGCACCAGCCTTTATGCTGACGCTCACCTCAGTTATGATAACATCCTCTGTCGCACCACTTTGGATGGCATTTATCCCAGCGATAATAGCCCTAGGGGCAGCCTACAGACTAGCAGTCTTTAATGTCGACACTACTCAAAGCACCGAGTTTCGTGGACTCCCAACCCCTGCAATGGCACTCTTTATAGGCTCGCTGAGCGCATACATTATCCCAGAGTGCGGCACAACACAGCTATGGAGCTACCTTATACCCGTAATTGCCCTACTAGTAACCCTGCTGATGGTATGTAGAATCCCAATGTTTTCCTTTAAATTCAAGGATTTTTCGCTTAAGCATAACCTACTAAAATACTTATTTGCAATTTTCAGCGTTATAGTAGTAATTTTACTTGGAATTGGACTAGCATTGAGCGTGATTATTGCCAGCTACATCACCCTTTCAGTCGTGATATGGCTTACTAAGAAAGTATAAATATGCTGCAAAATGCGGAGATTTAAAATATTTTTCGTACCTTTGCACCCAGTTTTTTAAAAAACTCTTGAATGAATAGAGCATTACGATACATACTACCTATTGCAGTATTGGTATTGAGCACACTGAGGCTTAATGCTCAAGTTCCACTATACGACCCTATCACGGGCGAAGTTTATCAAGCTATTGGGGAACAAACTGACTATCGTACTGCCGAAGAAATTGCTGCCGACGAAGCTGCTCAAAATCGTGGCGAAGATACCACAAAAAAAGAAAAGGTTCGCAAACCACTCCTATCTTACTACTTTGATGACTCCACCAGATATGAGAACAAATTCTTTAAATGGAAGGTCAACTCAAAGTACAACAGCATATCGCTAGCTCCTATCGACACACTTCTCAATGGCGCATTTCAGCTGGACTACGACTTTATGGAAATTGATGGAGGGATCGGCTCGGCATATCTAGGTAACCTTGGGGGTGCAAATATACCGCTGAACTACTTCAGTAGAGAGGTCAGCGAAAACTTTGCATTCGTTGATGCTTGGCGTTCGTACATTAAAACACCAGAGGATGTCACCTTCTACAATACTCGACTACCCTTCTCACGGCTTGATTTCGAGATGTCTGGATCGACCAGTATCGAAGAAAATATCTTTGGAATACTACTCTCCCATAATATCAATCCCTCCACTAGCGTGAATGTAGACTATCACAGTGAAGGTACTAAGGGTCAGTACATTAACCAAAAAGCATTGACGTGGAATCTAGCACTATCGGCCTCGCATACAGGCAAAAGATGGGCAATCCACGGTGGATATATCTACAATGGTGGGGATATTACCGAGAATGGTGGTATCGTAAATGACAGCTACATTCTCGACACCCTTATCGACAATCCCAACCAGATAGATGTAAAGCTCGATGATGCAACGACAACCTACCGTGCTAACACCTTTTGGTGGACAGCAAGCTATGCAATACCGCTCAGAGCACTCAAAGAAGACGAGATTACGCTAGAGAAAGTGCCATCACTTTTTATCGGAAACTCCTTTAATTATTCAGCATACAAGAAGAGCTATATAGCCGCTGGCGACACGTCGCTCTACCCAGACTGGAATATACGTGCCGACTCTACCACCGACTCTGTCACGCAACATATGCTTGACACTCGCTTCTTTATACAATTTCAGCCCTACGACCGTAATGGCGTAGTTGGACTAATATCCGCTGGTATAGGTAATAACTTCTCCACCTACTCCCAGAATATCCCCGAAGAATACCAAACTGAATGGGACTTCGCAAACCAAACTAAAAACACAACTTACCTGTACGGTGACATATACGGCAAAATCAGTAAATATGTCACCTGGAATGCTGATGCTAAGCTCAACCTTATTGGGTATCGAGCTGGTGACCTAGACGTTGGTGGTAATATTGCATTATCGCTATACGATAAAAAACAACGACCAATATCCCTTACGGGAGGGGTGCGTTTCCAAACTACCGAGCCTGACTATTGGGTGCAGAACTACTTCTCGAACCACTTTGCGTGGACAAATGACTTCGACAAGGAGATCTCTACCAAAATTGAGGCTAAATTCTCTGTCACTCCCTTTAACCTCTATATTGGGGCGGAGTACGAGATGACTACAAACAAGATTTACTATGACTCACTGATGCTTCCACAACAATTTAAAGACCCATTGAGCGTACTTGGAATCTACGCCCAAAAAGACTTTAAATTTGGTATCGTAAATCTTGACCACAGAGTACTTTTCCAACTTGCCTCCGACGAGGAAGTTGTCCCTGTCCCTACACTGTCAGCTTACATAAGCTACTACCTAGGGTTTGATGTAGTAAAAGATGTACTAGATGTTGAGATTGGTGTCAACGGACGCTATCAGACTGAGTACTACGGTTTTGGTTACAACCCTGCTCTTGGGGTATTCTACAATCAACGAGAAACCGAACAAGGTGGCTTCCCCTATATGGATGCCTTTGTTTCAGCTAAGTGGAAAAGGATGAAAATCCTAGTGAAACTACAGAACTGGAACGTAGGGCTATTTGGAGGGCGTAACTACTTTATGGTCGCTCACTACCCACAGAATCCGATGATGCTTAAGTTTCGGTTCTCGTGGTGGTTCTATGACTAAACCAAACGGAGGACTCGCTTTTAGCTTAGTGACTGTTCAGAACTCTGACTCTCACACTCTTAAGCATACAGCGGAGCGAGATTTCCTAAAAAAACTTAAGAATGAAGAAACAAACAAAAAGAGTTATCTCTATTGTGATTTGTTTTGGTCTTGGGCTATTTAGCAGTAGCTACTTCTCGCAAAGTAGCACCGAGGCAAAGACACTTAGCAACGAAATGAAATCATTAAAAATTTCAACCGACGAATTTAAAGAAGACTTAATTTGCAAAACAATTTCTCCATACGACCTAATGTGTCGTGAATTAACTCAAGAAACTCAGTGGGATTGGCGTTTAATACTAGCAATGGCGCACACTGAGTCAAATTTCCGCCCCGATGCAAAATCGCATCGTGGAGCACAGGGGCTAATGCAGATAATGCCCTATACTGCAAAGGACTTAGGATTTGATGGAGCAGAACTCTACGACCCTAAGACAAGCGTAACAATTTCGCTTAAACTACTCGACAAACTCAATTCTACTTTCCGATTCCCTGAGAATATGGCTCAGCAGGAACGACTAAAAGTAATACTTGCAGCATATAATGCTGGTGCAGGGTTTGTAATTAATGCTAGACGCAGTGCCTACGAGGATGGCGCAGCGTACAATAATTGGGCAGTCCTTAGCGGCTATATCACCCAAAATGGCACCCACTCTGAAACTGTGGGATATGTCAGAAAAGTACTTAAAAAGTATAATGAATATTTGAATATCTAAAGAAAATAGTCTATCTTTGTAGTTTTGCTATTGTGGGGGGATATAGAAATATAATACACCCCACAGTAGCACAACTGCAAGAAGACTTTTTTATGGCAACAAGACTTTCGATAATAGGCTCTACTGGCTCGATTGGGACTCAAACCCTTGAGGTGGTGCGCTCCTACCCTAAACACTTCGAAATTGAAACGCTTACGGCTAACTCTTCGTGGGAGCTACTCGCCTCTCAGGCTATTGAGTTTAGCGTAGAGCGTGTTGTTATTGCCAATGATAAATACTACGGCAGGCTTCGTGATGCACTAAAGGGACGCAATATTGAGGTGCTCTGTGGCGTAGATGCCATCGAGGAGGTTGCAGCGAGCAAGACGAGCGATGTGGTAGTGGTATCGGTGGTTGGTTTTGCAGGACTTGCCCCAACTATTTCTGCCATTAAGGCATCTCGAAGAGTGGCACTTGCAAATAAAGAGAGCTTGGTTGTGGGTGGTGAGATTATTATGCCACTTGCCAAGAAATATGGCGTGGATATTATCCCTATTGACTCCGAACACTCGGCAATCTATCAGGCACTATGCGGCGAAAGCACTCCCCCAAAACGCATACTACTGACTGCTTCGGGCGGTTCGCTTCGTGATGTTGAGCTTCAAAAGCTAAGCGAGGTTACCCCTCAAAGGGTGCTCTGCCATCCTGTCTGGGAAATGGGAGCACGCATTACTGTTGACTCTGCCACTATGCTCAACAAGGGTTTTGAGGTGATTGAAGCGGCGCACCTTTTTGGTGTAACCCCTCAGCAGATTCAAGTTGTTATCCACCGTCAGAGCATTATTCACTCGGCTGTGGAGTTTGCCGACAACGCAATTATAGCGCAGATGTCCTACCCCGATATGCGCCTTGCTATTCAGTACGCACTCTTCGATGGGGAGCGTATGGCAATTAACGGCTTCCAGAGCTTCGATCCCTTTACAACAAACTCCCTAACCTTCGAAAAGCCTGACCCTGAGCGTTATCCTTGTCTAGGATTAGCCTTCGATGCTATTAATGCTGGGGGGTTGATGCCAACTGTGCTTAACGGTGCTGGCGAGGTTGCTACCGAGGCTTTTTTACAGGGCAAGATTCGCTTCACCCAAATTGCCGAAGTTATTGAAAGTGCGCTTTCAAAATCATTGGGTGGCACAATCACAAGCCTAAGTGATATATACGAAACTGACAGTGATGCTAGAGTCTATTCATCTGAAATAATTAAACAACTTTAAATAACACAATGCTAATTAAAATCATTCAATTTTTGATGAGCCTTTCGCTCATTGTTATTATCCACGAATTTGGTCACTTCTTTTTCGCAAAGCTCTTCAAGTGTAAGGTAGAGAAGTTCTACCTCTTTTTTGATTGGAAATTCTCGCTCTTCAAACGCAAACTAGGTGATACAACTTATGGTATTGGTTGGATTCCACTGGGGGGGTATGTAAAGATTTCGGGGATGGTAGACGAGTCAATGGACAAGGAGCAGCTCGCTCAAGAACCAAAACCGTGGGAGTATCGCTCGAAACCAGCTTGGCAAAGGCTCTTGATTATTACTGGTGGTGTGATGATGAACTTCATACTAGCGATAATGATTTACATTGGTATTTCGTGGGTTTATGGCGAGAGCTATATCAGCAACAAGGATGTAAGCAATGGCTATGAGTTCACCCAAACTGCCCAAGAGGTTGGTTTTAGACACGGTGACAAGATTATCTCGATTGATGGTAAGGTTATTGAGAACTCTGGCTCACTTGCTACAGCAATCTTGCTTGGCGATAAGCGTGAGGTAATGGTGGAGCGCAATGGCACCGAGATGCTTGTAACCATTGATGACGCTGCCGTAGGCAAACTACTCAAAGAGGGTACTTCCTTTATGATACCACGCCACCCATTTATTATTGGAGGCATTGCTACTGCACAGAACAGCGAAAGTCTAGCAGTGGGCGACTCTCTAGTGAGCTTTAATGGTCTAAATATGCGCTATGCCGATGAATTTAAAACAGCATTTGCAGCAAACTCTGGCGATAGCGTGTTGCTTGGTCTTGTGCGCAACACAGAGCTGCTCGAAGAGCGTGTACTGCTTGACAGCGATGGCAAACTTGGTGTCACTACTATCTTTGTTAACACATACCCTGTGACCGAGCGTCACTACTCTTTCTTTGAGGCTATACCACAAGGCATCTCGATGGGCATTGACCAACTTGCAGGCTACTTCGACCAACTTGCACTTATCTTCTCGCCTAGTACTGAGGCGTATAAAGGCGTAGGTGGATTTATCACTATGGGTAAGATTTTCCCAGATACGTGGGATTGGAGATATTTCTGGAGCATTACTGCGCTACTTTCAATTATGATTGGTGCGCTAAATATTATGCCGATTCCAGCACTCGATGGTGGTCACCTACTCTTTATTATCTATGAGATGATTACGGGGCGTGAACCCTCACAAAAGTTTATGGAGGCTGCCCAGACCGTTGGCTTTGTGCTGATTATCGGACTGGTACTACTAGCCAATGGCAATGACATCATAAAACTCTTTAATTAATATCAATGAAACTAAAACTCTCTCTAGGACTCCTTGCCATTAGCGCATCACTCGTTTCGTGTGGTGGCAGTGGTTCAGTTGAATCAAAAATTTCTATAATTCCTCAACCGCAGAGCATTGTTGTGTTAGGCAGTAATGCTGTGAGTGTCAGTGATACTACTGGCAAAATCTCGATGAGTGTGGATACTTCTTTCTGCAATGCCGAGGGTTATAGACTCCGTGTGGAGGATGGCACTATAAACATTACTGCGGGCAGCACACGTGGTTATGGTCTTGCGCTCAACACTCTAGAGCAGCTTGTACAGAGCAATGGCACAATCCCAGAGGTAGAGATTTCCGATTCACCGAGGTTTGAGTGGAGGGGTTTTATGCTCGATGTATCACGCCACTTCCAGAGCAAGGAGTACCTTAAAGAGGTGCTAGATATTCTTGCATACCATAAGCTTAATAAGTTTCACCTGCACCTGACCGATGGCATTGGTTGGAGAATGGAGATTGATGCATACCCTGAGCTTACACGACGTGGAGCGTGGCGCAAGATTAAGAACGAAAGTGTGCCATTTGTGAACTTTGAGATGAGCGAAGAGGGCAGCGAAAATACTTATGGAGGGTACTACACCAAGGATGACCTACGAGAGATTGTGGCTTATGCAGCAGAGCGAGGTATAGAGGTTATCCCAGAGATTGAAATGCCAGGGCACTCCCTAGCGGCACTGAGCTGCTACCCAGAGATGAGGTGTGATATGAATCAGCCGACCGAGGTATATTGCGCAGGAAATGCCCAGACTTTTGAGTTTCTGAGCACTATATTGGATGAGGTAATGGAGGTATTCCCCTCTGAGTTTATCCATATTGGTGGTGACGAGGTTGGTTTTGGTGATTGGGAGAAGTGCCCGAAGTGTAGGAAAATTAGCACAAAAGGCAGCGATATTCAAAAATATTTTGTGCAGAGAATGGAGCGTTATCTTGCCGATAATGGCAAGCGTATGATAGGTTGGGACGAGGTGGCTCGTGATGAACTAGGAGAGAGCGCAATGGTTATGAGTTGGACAGGTTGGGAGGGTGGCATTGCTGCTGCCGAGGCTGGCTACGATGTTGTAATGGCACCTTTGCACTATGTCTATTTCGACCATTATCAGGCACAAAGCGACTATGAACCTCAGGCGTGGGGAGGCGATAATTCGTTGTATAGGGTATGGACATTCCCTGTGATTCCAGAGGAGATGCCCGCTGAATTGCGTGATAGAGTAAAGGGTGGTCAGGCGAATTTGTGGACAGAGAATATCGAAACTAGCGAGCACGTTGAGTATATGATGTTGCCACGCCTAGCGGCTCTATCGGAGGCGTTATGGTGCGAGAATAGAGCGAGCTGGGAAGAGTTCGTTGAACGTATAATGGTACAGTTCGATAGGTATGACTCAAAGGGTTGGAACTACTCTACTTCGGCATTTACGCCATCAAGTACCCTTACAGATGGTAAGATTACACTAAGCACCGAGATTGAACTATTCCCAATATACTATACACTGGATGGCAGTGAGCCTACTATAAATTCAAAAAGGTATGACGGTGCAATAGAGCTGACAGAAAGCTCTACGCTCCGTGCTGCAAGCATTAGGGGTGATGGCAAGAAGTTAGGCAATGAGTTGACAATAGCGAATTTGGCGCATAAGGCAACTGGGGCAAAGACAATTTATAATACAGCACCAAATCCGCAGTATGATGGCGAGGGTGAGCACCCACTGACAGATAATCAGTATGCCTCGAAGCGTGGTGATAATGTGCATTGGTTAGGTTGGGAGCAGCAGGATATGGATGTAACCATAGAGCTAAGCGAGGTTGAAATAATTAGCGAAGTTACCCTACGTTTTATGCAGTCGAAGAGCAATACATCAGTTGCACTACCAAATAGTTTAAGGATTTTCACTAGCCTAGATGGCACTGATTATACGGAAGTTTATAACACGGAAATCCCTGTAAGCAAGGTGCTGGATGTAATGATAGAGAGTTTCAGGGCTGAGTTTGCGGCAGTGGATGCAAAGTATATTCGAGTAGTGGCAGGTAATATCGGAACGCTTCCATTGGGAATACCAAGGGGTGGTGGCAATGCGTGGGTCTTCACCGACGAGATCGCAATACACTAGAGCTATGACATATATTAACAAAAGCGTCGGAGAATTCTTTTCGAGAAATCTCCGACGCTTTTGTTATGGAATTCTAAGCACAAAAAAACGTGGACAATACCGTTATTCGTCTTATGAGGTCTTAGGATACCGTGCAGTCAAATAATTAGTAAAGCCCACGGTAGTACCGTGAGCGTCTACACCTTACTCTTGACTGCTTGTAAAATTTCCTAAGTTTCATAAGACAAGATAAAGCTAACGCTTTTTATGTATTTTCTTTTCTATTGATAGCTAAATTATTTCATCTTTATTTTATCTATTAAATTATCTTTTACTATTATAGCTAACACTAGGCTAGCTTTTACTTGACAAATGTATAAAATGTTTTTTGAACTTCCAAATATATTTTGTACTTTTACAGCACTACTGGATGATTGACAATTAAAGTTTTATATACATTACCGCAACCGATGAAGAATATTAAACTGCCGAAATTTAAGAAACTCTCCACCAAGCTGAGTCTCTATATACTCACTATTACCACTATACTCTTTGTGGTGTCATTTTCTCTGTACTATCGGTTCACTAGCAACAAAATCATAAACGAAGCACTCGAAAAATCCACACTGCAAGCCAATAACCTTGCACTAAAAATTGACGCCTCACTCTCAAATATCGAAGAGACTATTGAAGGATTTAAATCCAATATTATCAACTACATAGACCAAGACGTTTCGGTCAGACAGCTCCTTAAATATATTATGGATAGCCACCCCGAGATCTGCGGTATTGGCGTTGCTATAGATCCTGAGCAATGCCCCGAGGCTGACGAATTAGCAATGCTCTACGCCTACAGAGATAACCAAAAGTACGGTTTCGAATTCTACTCCAATAACCACACATACCCCTCTGAAGACTGGTACAAAAACACCAAACTAACCCAGACCACGAGTTGGGCTGAACCCTATTGGCAACTCTCTGGAAAGGACTCTACAATGGTTGTTTCGTACTGTTCACCTCTGTACATCTCCGACAATGAGTTTGTGGGAGTTATCGCTGCCGACTTGCCTCTAGCGTGGATTGATAGCCTTGTGCAAAGTGCAAAAACCTTTGAAAATTCATACTCATACCTCATTAGTCAGAAAGCCTGCTACCTATCGCACAAAGACCAGAAAAGAATCTTTAACCAAACATTCTTTTCCGCAAATGCTCACCTCCAAGACAGCACTATTAACGCCCTTGGTCAAAGGATGATTAATGGAGAGAGTGGATACTGCGAATACACCCTAGATGGTAGTAAACGATACGAATTCTTTAGTCCAGTTGAGCAATCAAGATGGTCGGTGGGTATTGTTTCGCTAAAGTCTGATATTACCTCTGACCTTATCGCAACAACTAAAGCACTGATAACAATTATATTAGGCGGACTAATACTAATTTTCTTATTAACAATCCTTGCAATAAAACGCTCCACCAAACAGCTCAAAAAACTCTCGGCATCTTCAAAGAGTATTGCACACGGCAACTTTAATGTCGAGATACCAAAAATAAACTCTCGTGATGAGATTTACGAGCTGCGAGAGTCATTTGTCAATATGCAACAATCGCTCAAAGACTATATCGAGCAACTCAAAATCACCACCCAAAAGAGCGAACGCATCAATAGCGAACTCTCTATTGCCACCCAGATTCAAATGGGGATGCTACCCACACTCTTTCCGCCACACCCCTCGCTAAAGAGCGTTGAGTGTTTTGCAAAGCTTATCCCTGCAAAGGAAGTTGGGGGTGACTTATATGATTTTCTGGCAATAGGCGATACTTTTTACTTTACTGTGGGGGATGCTTCGGGTAAGGGTGTACCTGCCTCGCTAATGATGACCATTACCAGCAGCCTGTTTCGCTCTAGCGTCATTCAGCTTCAAGACCCTAGCAAGGTGCTCCATTCGATGAATAACCTTATACTAGAGAAGAACGGCAGTGATATGTTTATTACGATGTTTATCGGTGCGCTAAATACCAAGACTGGGGAGTTGCGCTACTCTAATGCTGGACACAATCCTCCCGTTATCATACAAAATAGCACTGCCACGTTCCTTAAACAACAAGCCAATCTGCCGCTTGGGGTTATGCCAAATATTACCTACACTAACCACACTATTACTATTGATAGCCGTGACCTGTTGATGGTATATACCGATGGGCTAACCGAAGCTGAGAACAACGAGCAAGAACTCTACTCAAACAGCAGGATGCTAGAGCTACTAAGTCAAGATTTTAAAGACCGTAGCGCACGAGGGGTTATTGACTATATCGAAGAGAGCCTACACCACTTCACTAAGGGGTGTGAGCAGAGTGACGACATCACCACTATGGCAATAAGGCTGCTCCCATCCCCTACTCAACACCTAAAACTAAGCAATAGGCTCAGCGAGCTGACACGACTCACAGAGTTTATTGAAGATATTGCCCAGAAGCACAACTTAGCACTACCACTCCAAAGCAAGCTGAATCTTGCCCTAGAGGAGGTTATAGTCAATACTATTGAGTATGGTTACAGTGACGAGAAAGAAGATACTATCGAGATAGAGTTCCATAAAGAGGGCAGTACCCTTTGCTTTACGCTCACTGACTCTGCTAAGGAGTTCGATCCGACAAAAGTTGCCGAAGCGGACACTACCCTGCCCCAAGAAGAACGCCATATCGGTGGGCTTGGCATACTATTGCTTCGCAAAATTATGGACAACATTGAATATCAAAGAAATAATAATAAAAACATATTAACCCTTAAGATAATAATACCTTAAAGCTATGAACATTAACATTGAACAGAACAAGCAAAACGTTAACATTACAATTACTGGACGTGTAGATACAATAACCGCACCTGAGTTAGAGACAGCCATTGAGCAGCTAATGAGCCAAAACGGGCTTACTATTAGGGTGAATTGCACAGAGATGAGCTATGTTAGCAGCTCTGGGCTACGTGTTTTCTTGAAGTTACTAAAGAGCACTACTGCCAACAGCGGTACTCTTTCTATCGAAAATCTTAGTGCAGAGATTCGTGAGGTCTTTGATATTACTGGCTTCTCGTCGCTTTTTAATTTAGAATAACCTGCCCCCCACTGAAAACCACATAAATAGTAATGAAACGATACCATTTGATTCAAGAATTCCAGAGTGCCGTCAGCCAATTTTCATCAAACATTGCTCTGAGCGATTGCTCTACAAAGCTGACTTTCAGCGAGGCAGACACCCTTGCTCGCCAGATAGCCACCAAGATAAATAGTTTGGGTGTAGCGAGTCGCTCAAACATAGTGATTGTAATGGAGGGGTGCGCAGAGTACCTCCCTGCAATGTTTGGGGTATGGTACTCCAATAATATCGTCGTGCCGCTTGAGAGTTCACAGCCAGGGGCACGTATCCAAAATATAATTGAGCAGTGCGATGCACCACTTATAATTAATAAAGAGTTTATAGCCGAGGCACGGGAGTGTGCCCCATTCACTGGTGAGTGTGAGTTGGAGTTAGAGGATGATGCTGCACTATTTTTCACATCGGGCAGCACTGGAACCCCAAAGGGCATTATCCATACGCTGGGCAGTTTCGGGGGTGGCATTCAGCGACACAAGGAGGTTTTTAGCACAGACACTTCGGATGTATTTGCCTACACTGCGCCATTTTACTTTATTGCACAGACGCTGCTCTACCCAACGCTACTGAGCGGTGGTAGGGTCAACATTGTACCTTACGGCATTAGGCGTAATATCAAGGAGCTTGAAGCCTATATTGTAGAGCAACAAATCACTCAAATATTTATTGGTGCATCACTTCTAAAGTTCTATAATAATAGGGAGGGTTCAGCACTACGCCGAGTCTTTACTGGTTCGGAGCGTGTGTCGATGATTCCGCCAAGCGTTGAGTACCAAACCGCAGTGCTCTATGGAATGAGCGAAACAACTCCCCAGACAACCTATTTCCCTCTAGACAAAGAGTACCACAACACCCCTATTGGCAAACCCTTCTCTGGGGTTGAAGTATTGGTATTGGACGATAATTTAAATGAAGTTGCAGTGGGTACTGAGGGTGAGATATGCCTAAAGGGTAATTTTACTAGAGGCTACTACAAGAACCCAGAGCAGACCGAGGAACTCTTTAGAGGCGGTGTGTTGCATACCAACGATATTGGTATGGTGCTAGAGGATGGCAACTTGGTCTATGTCAATCGCAAGAACTGGATGCTAAAGGTCAATGGTCAGAGGGTTGAGCCAGGTGAAATCGAGGCTATTGCAAAGGATATCGAGGGCGTCAGGGATGTTATTGTCAAGGGTTTCGAAAGGGATGATGCCCAGACCTATATGTGCCTATACTACATTGCCAGCGAAGGTTTTAACGCTGATACTATTAGAGAGCACCTAGCCGAAAGACTGCCAAGTTATATGGTACCGTCATACTATATTGCTATGGAGAGTTTTCCCGTAAATGCTAACGGTAAAATTGATAGACTATCGCTGAGCGCACCCTCTTCTATAGATTTACAGAGCCAGTATGTTGCTCCTACCAACGAGGTTGAGCGCAGGCTTTGCCAGGCATTTAGCCAAGTTTTGCATATCGAGAAGATTGGTATTGACGATGATTTTGTAAGGATGGGTGGTGATTCGATTTTAAGCGTTAAGCTACAAACTCTTCTGCCACAAGAGCCACTAAGCACCAAGATTATATACAGTTGTCGCACTCCACGTACCATTGCCGCAGAGTTAGAGAGAGAGGCACTAGCATATAGTTTCACCAAGCAGGAGAGCTATCCACTGAGCCAAACTCAGATGGGTATCTATATCGAGTCTATGAGCCGCCGTGGGGAGATTTGCTACAATAACCCACGCCTTTTGACCCTTAGCAATGATATTGATATGACAAGACTCGCCACTGCTATTGAAAAGACTGTGGAGGCACACCCATATATTAAGACTCGAATAAAGAGCTTGAACTCTGGCGAAGCTACTCAAATTGATAATAGCGATAAGAGTTATAGCCTTTCTGTCAGAGAGATTCACACTATTGAGGATATTAAGAGTGGACTTGTGCGCCCATTTGATCTAGAGAGCGACGAACTCTTTAGATTCGAGGTGCTATCTAGCAGTGACCATAAAAAATATCTATTCCTAGACCTACACCATATCATCTTTGATGGCACTTCGTTCGATATTTTAATGTGTGATATTCAAAGGGCATACAATGCAGAGGAGCTAACCCAAGAGCCATACAGCGGCTTTGAGATAGCCCAAAGAGAGGAGCACCAACGCTCCGGTGCGCAATACACAGAGGCTAAGGAGTGGCACAGCGCATACCTTGGTGGGGTTGACGTGGTATCACTACCCATTACCGACCACCCAAAATCCCCTATCACAGAGTTCCAAAGGGTAGTACGCCCTACAAGGCTAACCACAAATGGTGCAAAGAAGGTATGCTCAGCAAACAAGGTAACCGAAAATGTACTATTCAATGCAGCATTTAGCTACCTACTTAGTGCATATAATAATGATAAGGAGGCGTTCTTTGCAACAATCTACAACGGGCGTTCCACCATTCAAAGTGCTTCGACAGTGGCAATGATGGTAAAGACACTTCCTCTATACACCTCATTTGAATCTATTACGACACTCCCAGAACTACTGCAAATAACCAAAGATAGGTTGCTCGGAGCAATGGCAAATGACCTTTATTCATTTGCAGAGGTATGCGGTGAGTTTGGGCTTAGTAGCGAACTGCTCTTTGCCTATCAGGGGGATTTAATGCCGCATAACACCTTCTGTGGATCACAGATCAATATCGAGAACCTACTCGAAAATGCTACTGGCTCGACCCTTAGCGTGCAGGTCTTTAAAGATGGAGAGCACTATAGTATTGATTGCCAATACAGTGCAACTAAATACTCCGCTGCACTAATTGAGAGCTTTATCGACACCTTTGAGAATATATTGAACCAACTGCCACACGCTGAGCAGCTCAGTGGCATTGCACTATCTAGCGAAAAGGGTCTTTCGCTACTCGACTCCTTTAACTCTACCGAGGTGGAGTATGACAGGGGTCAAACTCTTGTATCGCTCTTTAGAGAGTCTGTTGCAAAGTACCCCGACCACACCGCAGTAGTCTTTAAGGATAGGAGTTACACTTACAGAGAGCTTGATACCCTAAGCGACCGCCTTGCTGGTTATATCACAGGGCTTGGCATAGGGCGTGATAGCGTTGTGGCAGTGCTTATCAACCGTTCGGAGTATATTGCAATAGCGACGCTTGGAATCCTTAAGAGTGGTGCACTATATCAACCCCTCGACCCTAGCTACCCTAGCGAACGCCTAAACTTTATGGTATCGGACTCTGGTGCAAAGCTCCTTATAGCTGACCAAGGTTTAGTGGGCATTATTGAAAACCCTCAGCTCCAAACTCTGCTGGTTAGTGATATTGCTACGCTAGAGGAGAGTGCCTATTCCGTGGATATTACCCCAGAGGATAAGTACGTAATTCTCTACACCTCTGGCTCGACTGGTCAGCCAAAGGGCTGTCTATTGACCCATAGTAATATGGTAGCCTATATGAGTTGGTGTTGCAAAGAGTTTGAGATTACACCACAGAGCCGTTGTTCGAACTACGCTAGTTACGGCTTCGATGCAACAATGTACGACACATATATGGCACTTTGCCACGGTGCGTCGCTCTATATCATCCCCGAGGAGATGCGCCTTGATTTGGCTGCTCTGGAAACCTACTTTAATGAATGTGGCATCACACACTCTCTGATTACAACTCAGGTGGGTCGTCAATTTGTGCTTAGCACAGAGCCTACTACCCTAAAGCACCTTAGCGTTGGGGGCGAGGCACTATCTAGCATCACTCCACCTACCGCCTATCAACTCCATAACCTCTATGGCCCAACCGAGTGTACTGTAAGCGTTACTAACTATAGGCTCAAAGAGGAGCAGGCTAGTATTCCTATCGGCAGGGCTATTGATAATATAAAGATATATATAGTAGATAAAGATAACCGACGGATGCCAGTAGGCGCACCTGGTGAGCTACTCATTAGCGGCAGGCAAGTTGGCGCAGGCTATCTTAACCGAGAGGAGCTTTCTGAAAAAGTCTTTACCGACAACCCATTCTCAAGTGACGAGAATTATAGCAAGCTCTACCACACTGGGGACGTTGTGCGCTATCTGCCAGATGGCAATATTGAGTTTATTGGTCGCAGGGATTCTCAGGTAAAGATTCGTGGTTTCCGCATTGAGCTAAGCGAGGTTGAGACTATCATTAGAGAGTTTTCGGGCATAAGGGACGTTACTGTTCAGAGCTACGACAAGGACTCTGGCGGAAAGTATATCGCTGCCTACATTGTCGCAGATAGCGAAGTAGATATAAGTGCGCTTAGTGAATTTATACTCGAAAATAAGCCGCCCTATATCCTACCAGAGGTGATTATGCAGATTGAAAAGATTCCTCTAACTGTCAACCACAAAGTAGATAAGCGCGCGCTACCTAAACCAGAGGTTCATATCCAAGAGAGCGACGCTGCACCTCGTGAACTAAACCTACTTGAAAAAGAGATTCTAGGCATTGTGCAGCAATCCCTTTCGCTCAAAGAGGAGGTGGCTCTAACTACTCCACTCTCTTACGTTGGGCTTAGCTCTATTACCGCCATTAAGCTCTCTATGCTGCTTTATAAGCGTTTCGGGGTATCCTTTGACTCGAAAGAGCTAGTTAAGCGTGCCACAATCATAGAGCTAGAAAACACCATACTAGAGGCAATGTTGAGCGGTGCAACTTCCACCGTAGCAGAACCTAAGGTAGTGAGAACCAGCAGGAGCAGTATGCCGCTCTCTGCCTCGCAGATGGGTGTCTATATTGACTCTATGAAGAACCCAACGCTCACCACCTACAATATCCCAATTATGCTACGCATACAGAACGATAGAATCTCTTCAGAGATGATCTCTAGCGCAGCTCAGGAGTTAGTAAATAGCAGTGAAAATTTCTCACTACGCTTTGATGTCAGTGATGGTGAGGTGCAACAGATTCTCTGCCCAGAGAGCAACTTTACTGTAGAGAAATTATCTATTACTAGTAACGAGGAGATAGAGAGTGTGGCGCACGACTTTGTTCGTCCATTCAACCTCGCTAAGGGAGGATTATGCAGGGCAATGGTAGTGGAGGCAGTGGGGTGCAATTACCTGCTGCTTGATTTCCACCACTTGGTATTTGACGGCTCGTCGTGCGACCTGTTTATTAATAATCTAACCGAAATACTCAGTGGCAATGAACTTGAAAAATCTTCTTACACATACCTTGACTTTGTAGAGGAACAAAATAGCGCAGACGACTCTAAAGCCGAAGCGTTCTACAAGGGTGAGTTAACAAAAATCGAGGGCAGTAGCGAGATTCCAAGTGACCTTAGTGGCAATGCCCAAGATGGCAAGCTAGAGGTTGCGAGCATTACCCTTAAGAACCCTAATATCGAGATATTCTGTAAAGAGAGAGAGATTACCCCTGCTCAGCTGTTCCTAGCTGTGTTACACTACACCACTTCGAGGTTTACTAATAGTGCAGCCACTTGCCTCAACACAGTGAGCAGTGGACGCAGTAACCTAAAGATTGCTCAGAACTACGGTATGTTTGTAAATACCCTACCGCTAGTTGCCCAAAGGGGTGAAGAGAGTGTCGAAGAGTATATAAAGATGTGTGGCGAGAATTTCGAAGGCTCAATAGAGAATGAGCACTATCCATTCGCTAAACTAGCAACTGACTATAACCTCTCGACAAACATTATGTACTCCTACCTAGTTGGGGTGATTAATCAGTACAGTGTTAATGGGGATAGGGTTGAACTAATCCCACTAGAGCACCTTATTACAGGCACTAAGTCCAAGCTCTCTGTGCATATCGAACGCCCTGAGAGCGAGTTTGTAATTACAGCTCAGTATAATGACGCAATCTACTCTAAGACCTTGATGCTGACCTTTGTGGAGGCTATGGCAGTAACATTAGATAACTTTATAGCCAGCCCTGCGCAACAAGTTGGTAAAATCTCAATGGTAAGCGACGCTCAAAGGGCACTCTTAGAGAAATTTGAGAGCACCGCTCAAGGTGATATTCCAATTACACTCTACCATAAGGGGATTGAGGATTACGCACAGAGGACTCCTAACGCTACGGCTTTGATAGCATCGGGGGCGGAGTTCACCTACGCTGAGTTTAATGCCGAGGCTAATAGAATTGCAAATGCTCTATTGCAAAGGGGTATTGAGCAAGGTAGCCGCATTGCGCTGCTGTTGCCACGTGAGTGGAAGCTGATTGCAGCAATGTTTGGTGTACTGAAGGCTGGCGGAGCATATATACCGTGCGACCCAGAGTACCCAACAAGCCGCACGCAGTATATTATTGAAGATTCTCAGGCGCAGTATATTATTACTACACGTGATAGAGCCACTGAGTTCGAAAGCTCACGTGCGCTTGTTATTGACACTCTTTTAGAGTGCAGCGATACCCAGAACCCTAACCTAGAGATCTCTAGTGATTCGCTGGCATACCTTATCTACACCTCTGGCTCAACTGGCAAGCCTAAGGGGGTAATGCTTCAACACAAAGGTATTACCAACTACTTAAGCTCAGTGGCTTCGAATATCCACGTATACGCCTTTGTAGAGCAGGCAACCAAGTATCTATCGGTAACAACCGTTGCCTTTGATATGTGCCTCAAAGAGATTGGTGTTACACTCTTTAATGGCAAGACCCTTATCTTTGCTAACGAGGAGGAGGCAAATAATCCTGTACAGCTTGCCGAGCTTTTCGAAAAGACTGGTGCAGACTGCTTCAATGCGACTGCCTCACGTATGCTGGGGTACTTGGAGTATGAGCCACTATGTGAAGCCTTTTCTCGATGCAAGATTATTATGTCGGGCGGCGAGGGTTATCCTATGATGTTACTAGACAGGCTACGTGAGGTCACCGATGCACAGATTTTCAACACCTATGGCCCTACCGAAATCACAGTGTCAAGTAATGCTAAGAACCTAACCCATAGCAATGAAATTTCGGTGGGTAGACCACTCTATAACTATAGGGAGTATATAGTAGACAGCAACGAGAATCTACTACCAGTAGGCGTTGTTGGGGAGCTATATATCGGAGGTATTGGTGTGGCAGTGGGCTACAATAATCTAGAGGAGATGACCAAAGAAAAATTCATAGAGTTTAATGGTCAAAGAATCTATAAGAGTGGCGACTACGCTAAGTGGACTACCCAGGGTGATGTAATGATACTTGGTCGCACCGACAACCAAATCAAGCTGCGTGGACTACGCATCGAGATTGGCGAGATTGAGGGTGCTATGGCAAAGATTGAAGGCATCCGTCGTGTGGCAATCAAGATTGTGAGCATTGGTGGCAAGGAGCATATCTGTGCATACTACACTGCCGAGACTACTCTCGACGTTGATGCTATCAAGACTCAGCTCAAAGATGGGCTTACTCACTATATGGTGCCAACGCTCTACGTGCAGCTCGACAATATGCCACTAACCCCTAATGGCAAGACTGACCTTAAATCACTACCTACTCCAACCATCGAGGTCGAGGAACGTGAGATTGAGGCTGCTCACGGCAAGATTGAGGAAAAACTCTGCGCAATCTTTGCTCGCACACTCTCGCTAGATGTTGTGGGTGCTACGGATAATTTCTTTGACCTTGGGGGTACATCACTTTCGGTGACACGCATCATTATTGAGGCTCAGAAGGAGGGGTTGAGTGTGGCTTATGGCGACCTGTTCCAATTCCCAACGCCACGCAGCCTTAGCGATTTTATTAAAAAGACTTCGGGTAGCGACTCTACGGATAGCGAAATCGAGGACTATGACTACACCAAAATTAATGAGCTTTTGAGCAATAACACTATTCAAGCATTCTCTAGTGGCGAGGCTCAACCTGTCGGGGATGTACTGCTCACCGGAGCTACTGGCTTCTTGGGCATCCATATCCTACGAGAGGTAATCGAAAAGTACCCAGACTCTAAGATATATTGCTTGATACGTAATAAATCTAATATTGATACTCAAAAACGCCTCAAGTCAATACTCTACTACTACTTTGAGCACACTTATGAGGCACTCTTCGACACTCGTATCTTTATAGCATCGGGTGATGTAACCTCCAAAGAGGCAATCGCTCAGCTAGAGGATAAAGGCATCAGCACCGTTATAAATTGCGCTGCCAACGTAAAACACTTCTCGAAGGGTAGCGATATTGAGGATACTAATATTGGTGGGGTTCTAAACCTTATTGACTTCTGCAAGAACACCTCGGCAAAGCTTATCCATATCTCTACAATGAGTGTTGGGGGTATGTCGGTTGATAACTACCCTATGGAAGGCACATCGCTCCACGAGAATGAGCTATACTTGGGTCAGCAGCTCGACAATAAGTACACCCACTCTAAGTTCCTAGCCGAAAGGCATATCCTAGAGAATGTTGTCAATGGAGAGCTTAGTGCTAAGATTATGAGGGTTGGTAACCTTTCGGCACGAGATAGCGACGGGGAGTTCCAGATAAACTTCTCTACTAATAGCTTTATGGGTCGCCTACGTTCCTTTAACCTGATGGGGTGTGCACCTTATGATGTATTGGACTCTAAGGTAGAGTTTTCGCCTATCGACCAAGTCTCAAATGCAATTATGCTACTTAGCCAAACTCCTAAGAGTTGCGTGCTATTCCACCCATACAACCACCATTTGGTGCTGCTAGTGGATGTCTTTAGCGAGATGACCAAGCTATCTCTTGATGTCACTTCGGTAGATATGGCAGAGTACCAAGAGGTTCTCTCACGAGCCAAAAGTGATGAGAAGGTGGCAAAGATTCTTTCGAGTATCATTGCCTACGAGGATATGGGTCACGGCAAGCGAGTAGTGCCCGTTGCCAAGTTCAACGGCTATACTATGCAAGTACTCTACCGCTTAGGCTTCCTATGGGCGACCACCTCACGAAGCTATATCAATAGAATGCTTAGCGCACTTATGTCACTGGGCTACTTCGATAAAACACTCTAAAACATTATGATAGAAACAACAACTAAGCGCAACCCATACCTAGTCAAAAGAGCCTTTAATAGCATCTTTTTTGCGGCACTACTGGCAACTGCATCGAGTAATCTTGCAGTGATTGTAGATGGGATAATAGTAGGGCAGCTGCTCGGGGCAGATGCCCTAGCAGCTGTAAACCTTTCGATGCCAATTATGCAGCTCTACCTAACCCTAACGCTACTGCTTGGCGTGGGAACATCAATGCTTTCGGCAATGGCTATAGGCAAAGGTGACAAGAGGAGTGCTAGTGGCTACTTCACCTTTGCTATGGTGCTATGCGTAGCGATAAGTGTGGTGGTGAGCCTTGTGGGGCTATACTTTATGGACGATATAGTGGGACTGCTCTGCACTAATAATCAGCTCACTCCCCTTGTCAAGCGTTTTTCATCTATAACCATTGGCTCGGCACCAATATTCTTTATGCTGCCTATACTGTGCACATTCTTGCGCATCGACGGTGCGGCAAAGCTAACTGCAAAGGCAATGATAGTGGCAAATGTGGTCAATATTGCATTCGATATTATCCTTATCACAGGTTTTGGGATGGATATTATCGGATCTTCTATAGCCACTGTAATTGGCTATAGCGTAGGGGTAATGATGCTGATAAGCCACTTTCTAGGTAAGCGTAATACAATAAAGCTGCAACGCTACCGCCTCAAAGAGCTAGACCTTCGCCAAGCACTGCTACTTGGGCTACCAACGGCATTAGCCTCGGCACTACTCACCGTAAAACTTATGGTTACCAATAGCATAGTGCTAGACATTACGGGGGCTACTGGGGCGAGTTATCTGGCAGCAAGTATGAGCCTAATGATGCTAGTGAGCCTATTTTGTAGCGGCGTGTCGCAGACCATCCAACCCATCGGCGCAATGCTTCTTGGGCAAAGGGACAATCGAGGCGTGCGCTTTACAATATGGTATGGCATAAGAATGCTAGTGATTGCAATCGCAGCGGTAGTACTAATTATCGAGGTCTTTACTAGCTTTGTGGCAGAGTTCTACGGCATTTCAACAGACCCTGCCGCCCTAAGCGAGGCTACTTCTGCCATACGACTCGTTGCGCTGAGCTTTTTGCCATTTGCTCTGAACTACCTGCTAATTGTTGTATATCAAATCAGTAAACGAAGCCTACTGGCAATTAGCGTTTCGATTATTCAGCCTACAATGATGGTGGTGCTTTTACTCATTGCCCGTGAGTGCGCACCAGAGATGATATGGTGGGTATTTTTAGTATCCGAGGTATTAGTCTTTATTTTTATATATGTCACTACCCTTGTCAAGCACCACAGGGATAACACGATTGAGCCTCTAACGCTACTCAAAGCTGGCAAGGAGCTTCCTAGTTGCGACTTTTCGGTCGATTCCTCTGCCAAGGACTCTCTAGGTGTGGCAATCACTGAGCTAGATAGCTTCTTTACTCAGAACAGCGTGGGTAGCAAAAGCTCTAATACTATCAGACTAATAGTGGAAGAATTGGTAGGTAATATCCTAAAGTTCGCCTACCCAAAGTCGCACAAAAAGCACTATATTGATATTCGGGTGATACTAAATAATGACACCATAAACCTTAGCATAAAGGATGATGGTATGCCATTCAATCCGCTGCTAAATAAGAATATCAACGATGGGTTAGGGTTAAAGATTCTTCAGGGAATCACCCCTGAAATTGACTACAAATACCTGATGAACCAAAACATCACCTCACTAAGCATAAAGCTATGATTTTTAGGGTTTTTAGTGACTTGAGTTCATTTAATAGTAGAGAGCTTCACAAGGCTATGCAAACCCTTCCAGAGTGGAGGCTTCATAGGGTTGAGAAGTATCACTTCGAGATTGACCGCAAGCTCTCTACTATTGGGTATATACTGCTACGAGATATTCTCATTGAGCAGTATGGCATAGCCTCCCTCCAAGAGTGGGAGTATAATGCAGATGGCAAGCCCTACTTGGGGGACTACCCCTCGCTGCACTTCAATATTAGCCACTGCCATACGGGGGTGGCGTGCGTAGTGGATTCAAGCCCCGTTGGAGTCGATATTGAATCCATCAGACCCTTTGATTTGGAGCTAGCAGAGCATATCTGTAATAGCACTGAACTATTCGAGATAAAGACTTCGAACAACCCAGCCGTTGAGTTCACCAAGCTCTGGACAATAAAGGAAAGCTATTTAAAATATCTTGGCGTAGGATTAGTCGATGATTTACCTGCGCTGCTCAATAGGGCACTAGAGGTTAACTTCCAGACCACAATTTACGAGGAGCACGGCTACGTTATGACAATATGCACTGGGGAGTCATCGTAGGACTTCCAAAAAAAGTATTTTTTATTATAAAAAAATATGTAACTTTGGGGGTTCAAAATCAATACTCTATGAAATATTTTTTACTTTGTGTAGCTGTAGTACTTAGTTCCATCACCATAGCTGTAGGGCAAAATGGTGGAGAGCCACTAATGTCCGTTAAATCATTTAGCGTACTCACTGACGACCTTACTGCTCGTGTGTCAGCACCAGAAAAAGACCAAAATGGCGAAGTCTGCGCCCTCATTAAAATCGAAACAACGCACACTGGATTTGGCTTTGATGTAGGTTTAATGGGCGTTACTAAGACTGTCCAGAAGGCTGGCGAGATCTGGGTTTATGTTCCTAAGAAGATTAATCGCATCACGCTGTCACATAGTCAACTAGGGGTACTACGCAACTACTACTTCCCTGTCTCTATTGAATCTGCCACTACATACCTAATGGAACTAACCACTGGTAGCGTTACGACTATTGTTCAGGAAGACACTGGCACGCAATACTTTGCCGTAAGCTACTCTCCTAAAGATGTCGATGTAGAACTTTACGTAGATGACGCATATAGTACTACTGGGAGCAACGGCGCACTGAGTGTAATGCTACCCTATGGCAAGCATACCTATAGAATAGAAGCACCAAGATATAGAAGTTCGGCAGGGGCTATGACCATCGAGCAGAGCGGTCGTACCGATATAGATGTTACTTTAGTGCCATCGTACGGATTTTTGCAATTCGAGAGCACACCTGAAAATGGTATTGATGTATATATTGACGACAAGCTAGTTGGCACAACTCCATTTACTAGCGAGGCAATCTCTGAGGGCGAATACTCGCTGAGAACAATCAACAAGTTCTATGCTCCACTACGCAAAAGCATTAAGGTGACTGGCGGTGGCGAGACTCAAAAGATCAGCCTAGATCTTAAAGCAAACTTTGCTGATGTTACTTTAGGGTGCGCTGGTAGCGAGGCTCAGATATATGTAAATGATGAACTAATAAGGGGTTGTGTGCGCCTCTCTCCTGGGATTTACAAGGTAGAGGCTCGTAGGGCAGGTCACAGAACCACTATTCGCAGCATTGAGGTCGCAGCAGGGGTTGCACAAAATATTTCGCTCGATGCTCCAATAGCTATCACGGGCAAACTAAATATTAACAGCAATATTGTGGGTGCCGAGGTCTTTGTCGATGGTGTTAGTATAGGTACTGCGCCGAATGTTTTTGGTGGTATTTTGGTTGGAGAGCACGCTATTGAACTTCGCAAGGATGGCTACACACCTTTCAAAGGCACTGTAATAATCAAAGAAGGTGCTATTAGCGACCTAAATGGTACTCTAAGTAATGCTGGTAGCTTAACGGTGGATTGTCCTGTTGATGGTGCGAGTGTTTATGTGAACGATGCACTAGTTGGAGTCACTCCACTTAAATTAGACGACCTATCTAGCGGCGAATATACGGTAGTAATAAAGGCCGATGGATATGAGGATTCTAGCAGTGCAGTTTCGATGAATGCTGGGGATAACCGCACAATTTACACTACTCTTAAGGTGCTTGCACGAGCATTCACAAGTGCTGACTACGAGGCTATGGGTTCACCAGAGCACCTTGTAATTCCTGATGGATACACCTCGATTAAGGAGTGGCTACTTGCATACAACAAGACTATAAAGTCAGTAGTTATGCCAAATAGCATTACTACAATAGGTCATCATGCATTCTTAGATTGTGAGGCATTGGAATCTGTAAAACTCTCTGACAATCTAACAACAATCGACGATGGAGCCTTTGATGGTTGTAAAGCATTAAAGGCTATTGTAATTCCTGAGGGAGTTACGGTTCTTAGCAAATCATTATTCTACAAATGCTCTTCATTAACATCTGTGACCCTACCACGCAATCTAACCAAGATATGCGATAGTGCCTTTGCAAATTGTGAAGCATTGCCGTCTATCTCTATTCCATCGAGTGTTACAACTATTGAAAACGACGCATTCTTTTTCTGCAAGGCACTCACCTCAGTGAACATACCTTACGGAATTACCTCTATCGGAAGTCAGACGTTCTATAATTGTATGTCGCTCAAATCAGTAACTATCCCTTCGACAGTTACTTCGATTGGAGAAGGTGCATTCAGAAGCTGCGAAACAATGCAATCAATAACTCTACCAAATGGTCTTAAAACTATTGGTAAGAAAGCATTTAAGTGCTGTTATTTAGTCGTCCCTTAAAAAGTACTTAACAATCAGAATATCAGTAAAATAACCTGTATAATATTTGGAAATATCTGCAAGTTTTCGTATCTTTGTGCTATAAAACTTGCAGATATTGTC
>JAWXTM010000008.1:0-46461 GCA_044433505.1 Rikenellaceae bacterium | reverse complement strand
ATCAGAGCTTTCTAGAAATTCACGTAACATTTCACGCTTCAAAAGCTTTTTGGTGGCTTTTTGGCTAACAGATAAGTATCTCAGGGGTTTTAGGGGACGGACAGTCCCCTAAGCTAGAGCAATACAATAGAGCCAGAAGCCAGAGCAATACAACAGAGTAATAGCTTTGGGGGTTTGGGAGGAAAATCTTCGATTTTCCAGTTTGGTCTTCGCCCAAACCCCCAAAAGATTTTTTATGGGAGTTTGTACTAGCTTTCGGTTGTGCAACCGAAAGATTTTTGTCTTTGATTTTTAGGCAAGGCATCCGCCTTGCTATTGCTCTAGCGGACTGATGCCATCGTTCTTTTGTGAACAAAAGAACCAAAAAACTTTAATTATTTAGTCTGTTATAGATTATATTATTCGTCACAACTACCTCAACACAAAATCGTGCCCCAAATAAACCTTGCGCACAAACTCATCAGAGGCTAGTACCTCCGCCGTCCCCTCTCGAATAACCTTGCCCTCTACCAAAATATAAGTCCTATCAGTGATAGATAGCGTCTCGTGCACATTATGGTCAGTGATAATCACACCAATATTTAACTCCTTAAGCGATGTGACAATGCTCTGAATCTCCGCCACAGCAATCGGGTCAACACCCGCAAATGGCTCATCCAACAATATAAACTTTGGATTAATCGACACTGCACGAGCAATCTCAGTCCTACGACGCTCCCCACCAGAGAGCTGCTTACCAAGATTCTTGCGCACCTTCTGCAATGAAAACTCACGAATCAAATACTCCAACCTCTCTTTTTGCTGCTCTCTATTCAACGGAGTCATCTGAAGAACCGCCCTAATATTATCCTCTACCGAAAGACTCCTAAAGACTGAAGCCTCTTGCGCCAAATAACCCACACCATTCTGTGCACGCTTATAAACTGGGAAATTCGTAATATCAACATCATCTAGAAATATCTGCCCAGAATTAGGGCGAACCAGCCCCACTGTCATATAAAAAGTTGTGGTTTTACCAGCACCGTTTGGCCCCAACAACCCAACAATCTCCCCTTGGGTCACCTCGATAGAGACCTCACTCACTACAACACGTGACTTGTAACTTTTTATCAAATCACGAGTCCATAATTTCATCTTTTTTTCTTCCGTAGCCATAAATATCTTTAATGTGTATATGTTATACAATCCCCCCTCTAATAATATCGTGTAAATGAATTATACCACAATACTGAGCCTCCCTCAATACAATCAGGTTCGTAATCTTGCACTCCTCCATAATATGATGCGCCTTGGATGCAAGCTCATCAATCTCAATAGTCTTAGGGTTTGCAGTCATAATATCTCTTGCGCTAATTGCATTCAAGTCTTTATTGTTTTGAAGCATACGGCGCAAATCACCATCGGTTATCATCCCCACAACAGTGTTATTTTCGACTACTGCCGTTGCACCAAGTCTACCGCTACTAATCTCAACTATTACATTCGAGATGCTCTCGTCAGGTGTCACCATAGGTTGCACCTTGCTCAGCAGGTCGCCCACTCTGGTGTAGAGCCTCTTGCCAAGAGCACCACCAGGGTGGAATCTCGAAAAGTCCTCGGCAGTAAAGCCCCTCATCTTGAGTAGTGTCATAGAGAGTGCATCACCCATTACAAGTTGCGCAGTGGTGCTAGATGTTGGAGCCAAGTTATTTGGGCACGCTTCGTTAAAGACCGTGGTATTTAGAATATAATCGGCAGCCTTGCTCAGCGTAGAGTCCAAATTACCAACCATACCAACAACCACATTACCCATCCTTTTAATCAGTGGTACAAGTACTTCAATTTCAGGCGAGTTGCCACTCTTGCTGATGCAAATTACAACATCGCCATTCTGCACTATCCCCAGATCCCCGTGGATAGCATCGGCAGCGTGCAGAAATATTGCTGGCGTGCCAGTTGAGTTAAGCGTAGCTACAATTTTTTGTGCAATAATTGCGCTCTTGCCAATTCCCGTAATAATTAATCTGCCCGATGAGTTGAAAATAAGACTTGCAATATTGACAAATTCCTCGTCAATATAACCCTCAAGAGTCGCTACAGCGTCACGTTCGGTGCGCACCACACCCTTAGCAAATGCTACTATATCTTTACTATTCAAAATATTTTTAATCTTTTTTTGTGCAAATATATCATTTTTTTTGGAAAATTTCATACCTTTATGGTAAAATTAAACGAGAAAACATTGAAAACTGACAATATAGACCCTTTATATAGTGCCCTAAAAAGCTATTTTGGTTTCACTGCATTCAAGGGAAACCAAGAGGCCGTTATTCGGAATATCCTTGATGGCAAGGATACCTTTGTGCTTATGCCTACTGGGGGAGGGAAATCGCTTTGTTATCAACTTCCAGCAATGATGTTGGGCGGTGTAGCTATTGTTATATCGCCACTGATCGCTCTGATGAAGAATCAAGTTGATGCAATCCGTACACTGTCTATGCAGGAGGGCATTGCCCACTTTATAAATTCTTCGCTCTCGAAAAGCGCAATCTCACTTGTTAAAGAGGATGTGCTCTCGGGCAAGACTAAACTACTATACTTTGCTCCTGAATCACTTACCAAAGATGAGAATGTGGAGTTGCTTAAGCGTGTAAAAGTGTCGTTCTACGCAATCGACGAGGCGCACTGTATCTCGGAGTGGGGGCACGACTTTCGCCCAGAGTATCGCCGTATCAGACCTATTGTAAGTGAAATTGGCACTGCTCCAATCATTGCTCTAACGGCTACTGCTACACCAAAGGTGCAGGCTGATATACAGAAGAATCTGGGGATGAGTGCGGCTAATGTCTTTAAAAGCTCTTTTAACCGTGCCAATCTAAATTATGAGGTAAGACCTAAGGTGTCGGCATCACGTGAGATTATTAAGTACATAAAAAATAACGAGGGCAAGAGCGGAATTATATACTGCCTGTCTCGTAAAAAAGTGGAGGAACTATCCGAGCTGCTCAGGGTAAATGATATTAAGGCACTGCCTTATCACGCTGGTATTGATGCTACTACAAGGGCTGAGAATCAAGATAAATTCTTGATGGAGCAGGTGCACGTTATTGTGGCGACTATTGCCTTTGGGATGGGGATTGACAAACCCGACGTAAGGTTTGTTATTCACTACGATATTCCTAAGAGTCTGGAAGGGTATTATCAGGAAACTGGGCGTGCTGGGCGTGATGGCGGTGAGGGTAATTGTATTACTTTTTATTCGTATAAGGATATTCTAAAGCTCGAAAAGTTTATGCAGGGTAAGGCTGTGGCGGAACAGGAAATTGGCTCGCTGTTGTTGAGCGAAACTGTGGAGTATGCCGAAAGTACGGTGTGTCGTCGTAAGATATTGATGCATTACTTTGGTGAGGAGTATAGTATCGAAAATTGTGGTGCTTGCGATAATTGTCTGAATCCTGTGAAGCGTGAGGAGGCAAAGGATAGTGTTCGTGCTATGCTTAGCGCACTCGAAAAGATTGGCAAGGGGCATAAGTCTGACCATCTTGTCTCTATTATGTGTGGCAAGGTTACAAGTAATGTAAAGAGCTATGGGCACAATAAGTTAGAGGAGTTTGGTTATGGCAGGGAGCAAAGTGAACTCTATTGGAGAGCTGTGATAAGAGCCATTGAGCTTGAAAGACTCCTTGATAAAGATATTGAGAATTATGGTGCGCTAGAGATTAATCAGCGTGGAGAGGAATTTATTAAAAAGCCATATAGCATAAAGGTTGGGGCGAATCGTGAGTTCGAGGTGCAGAGTGGTGATGATGTTGCCTCTACTAATAAAGCTGCTGGTAGCGGTGCTGCTGATATGGAGCTGTATAAGATTTTGGAGGGGCTTCGTCGTGATATGTCGAAGAAGCACGAGCTGCCACCCTTTGTTATTTTCCAAGAGCAGAGCCTCGAAGATATGGCAATACAATATCCTATCACGATGGAGGATATGTGTAAGATTGCTGGCGTGGGTATGGGTAAGGCTCGTAAGTTTGGTAGACCGTTTTTGGATGTTATTGCTAAGTATGTCGAAGAGCGAGGCATTGAGCGTCATCAGGATATGATGGTAAAAAGCGTTGCGAAGAAGAGCTCGGGGAAGGTCTTTTTGATACAGTCTATTGACAGGCAAACGGACTTGATGGATGTAGCGCAGTCGAAGGGTTGGGGCGAGGATGAGCTATTCAATGAACTTGAGGCTATTGTAAATTCAGGTACACGCCTAAATCTAGACTACTATATTAATGAAAATATTGACGAGGATAAGATTCTCGACATTATGGATTACTTTACTGACGAGGCACTAACAGACAGTGTATCGGAGGCAGAGGTGGCCCTCGGGGGGGATTACACTACAACAGAGATACGCCTAGTGCGCCTTAAGTTCCTTAGTGACAAGGGTAACTAGGGTAGTGTTAGTTTTTAGGGGTTCCCTTTATAAAAAAAAATCTTGCTGAATTGCAAAAAAAATAGTATCTTTGCACGTATTTTTTAAACAACAAACAAATAATCAGATAACTAAAAAAACAATGGAAAAAAAATTCCCAGCTGGTGTAATCACTGGCGCAACTGTAAATGAACTATTTACTTATGCAAAAGAAAAAGGTTTTGCAATCCCTGCAGTTAACGTAACTGGTACTGACACTATCAACGCAGTACTCGAAACTGCTGCTGCTGTAAATTCTCCAGTTATCATCCAACTTTCTAACGGTGGTGCTGCATTCTACGCTGGTAAAGGTATGAAAGGCGAAGGTCAAAGTACTGCTATCCTTGGTGCTGTTTCTGCTGCAAAACACGTTAATACTGTTGCTGCTGCTTACGGTGTGCCTGTAATCCTTCACACTGACCACGCTGCAAAAAAACTTCTTCCTTGGATTGACGGTCTTATCGAAGCTTCTGAAAAGAACTTTGCTGAAACTGGTGCTCCTCTATTCAGCTCGCATATGCTTGACCTTAGCGAAGAACCGCTTGCAGAAAACCTTGAAATCTGCGCTAACTACCTAGAACGTATGGCTAAAATGGGTATGATTCTTGAAATCGAACTTGGTATCACTGGTGGCGAAGAAGATGGCGTTGACAACTCACACGTTGACCAATCTAAACTTTACACTCAACCTGAAGAAGTTTGCGAAGCTTACGAAGTACTTAGCAAAATTAGCCCTAACTTCACTATCGCTGCATCGTTTGGTAACGTTCACGGCGTGTACAAACCAGGTAACGTGGTTCTTAACCCTAAAATCCTTGACGCTTCTCAAAAATATATCCAAGAAAAACACTCAACTGTTGAAAAACCAGTTAACTTCGTATTCCACGGTGGCTCAGGCTCAACTCAAGAGGAAATCAGAGAAGCTATCGGTTACGGTGTAATCAAAATGAACCTTGACACTGATATGCAATGGGCATTCTGGGATGGCGTTCGTTCGTTCTACACTAAAAACGAAGGCTACCTTCAAAGCCAACTTGGTAACCCAGAGGGTGCTGACAAACCTAACAAGAAATTCTACGACCCACGTGTATGGTTGCGTAAAGGTGAAGAGTCAATCATCGCTCGCCTAAAACAATCATTCGAAGACCTTAACTGTATCGACGTACTATAATCTAAAGCAACCCTACCGAATAAGGTAGGGTTGCACTTTTTTTTTAAAATAATACATAAAAATGAAACAACAAAAAGCTATTGCTATACTTACTGGTGGCGGCCCAGCTCCAGGGATGAACTCTGTAGTGGGTTCAGTTGCTAAAACTTTCCTACAAAAAGGTTACCGTGTGATTGGTCTTCACGAAGGCTACTCAAGCCTTTTCAACAAAAGCCCACGTACCACTGATATTGACTTCCTATTGGCTGACGATATTTTCAACCGTGGTGGTTCTTTCTTGAAAATGAGCCGTTTTAAACCAACTGACGCTAACTTCGAGAATGACTTTAACCTTGATCTATTTATCAACAACAACATCAGCCTACTAGTTACTATCGGTGGTGATGATACTGCATCGACTGCAAACCGTGTTGCTAAATTCCTTCAATCGCATAACTACCCAATCTCGAATATCCACGTTCCTAAGACTATTGATAACGACCTTCCTCTTCCTAACAGCACTCCAACTTTTGGTTACAACTCTGCTATGGATCAAGGCTCGACTATCGGTCGTACAGTGTACAATGACGCTCGTACCTCTGAGAACTGGTTTATCGTAGCTGCTATGGGTCGTTCGGCTGGTCACCTTGCATTCGGCATTGGTACTGCTTGTCACTACCCAATGATTGTTATCCCAGAGATGTTCAACAAGACTACAATCACTGTTGATAAGATTGTTAACCTAGTGGTTTCTGCTATCATCAAACGTAAGATGATGGGTATGAACTACGGTGCTGCAATGATTTCGGAGGGTGTATTCCACGCTCTTTCTGACGAAGAAATCAAAAAGTCTGGCGTTAACTTCACCTACGATGACCACGGTCACCCAGAACTTGGTAAAGTATCTAAGGCGCACATTTTCAATGAGCTACTAGAGATGAAGTTAAAACAACTTAACATTAAAGTTAAATCTCGTCCAGTAGAGATTGGTTACGAGGTTCGTTGCCAAACTCCTTGCGCTTATGATTTGGAGTATTGCTCACTATTGGGTATGGGCGTTTACGAACTTTACTCGAATGGTTCAACAGGCTGTATGGTATATGTTGACACGACTGGTGATGTTAAGCCATTGTACTTGAACGAACTTCAAGACAAAGACACTGGCAAGATTCCGCCACGTTTGGTAGATGTTGACTCGCTTAAGATTCGTATGACTATTGACAATATCTTCAATGCACTCTCTGAGGACGATTACACGCAGGCAAGAGCTTATGTAGAGAATCCTGAGGAGTATGATTTCAAGAAGATTCTAGAGTGGTAGTTTCACTACACTTAATATTCTAAAGGAAGAGGTTGTTGCTTAGATAAAGCGACAGCCTCTTGTTTTATAGGGGGGGGGTATAGACTTTTTTTTTCTGACATAGTTAAAATAACACAAGCTATTACAAACTTTAATCACCTTTCATCACCCAACAGTACTGAAAATTTTCTTAACAAAAATTTGGTTTATAAAATAAACTTGTTTATATTTATAGCAACAAAAGTCCCTAATTCAAACAACAAAAAACCACTAACGCTATGAACAACAAAGAATTAACAAGCAAAGAAAGCCTTGAAATCATCACACGTATGATTGAAAATACTCGCCGAAATATTGATCACGGCCAGGGAAATCACCTTATTAGATGGGGAGTCTCTAACCTAATTACTGCACTTATTGTACATACTGCCGTTACAATTACTAGCAACGGATTATTCCACTGGCTATGGATGCTAATCCCCATTATTGGCTGCACCTGGACGCAGCTCGCCAACAAAAAACGTCCACAAAAGGTCATAACACATATCGACAAAATGCAGACTGCAATATGGAGCACAATCCTGTATATGAACATCGCAACACCTGCGGCATTTGCAATATTATGGTACTTTGAGATACCGATATTTATGGAATACTACAAGCTATTTGCACTGCTACCACTCATTTCTATACTTACCACAAGCATTGGTTTTATCGTTACGGGAGCAATTATTCGTTTCCGCCCAATAGTGATTGGTGGAGCAGTTGGGGTGATACTAGGTTACGCAACACTACACCTACCAGAGTACTGCACCATTATTTTTGCACTCTGGGCACTCGTCGCAATGATAATCCCAGGCATAAAACTCAACATCTTTGCACGACACTACAATGCTTAAAGCCCTAAACCCACTACTCCACTCCGAACTCAGGCTCGCCATCGTTTCGATACTAATGAACGTTGAGGAGGCGGATTTTACATACATCAAAACCACCACGGGAGCGACTTCGGGCAACCTTAGCGTACAGCTCGAAAAGCTCTCAAAGGCTGATTATATCACCATTACCAAGGGTTTTGCAGGCAAGAAGCCACGCACCGTATGCGCTATAACGGAGCTTGGCAGAGATGCCTTCAGGGAGTATGTCGAAGCACTACGCAGCTACGTTAATCTATAAGCCCCATCTTACGCAACAGGAACGAAGCATTTAGCTTCTGACTCACGCCATCCTTTAGCTTATAGTCAAAGACTAGCTCTTCGCCATTGAGTTCCACCTCGAAGCAGTAGTTTCGAGCAATCTGGGGATGCTTATCTTCTAGTTTTCCTACCTCAAGGTCGTGGGTTGCAACAAAGACCACCGCACCCCTTGCTATCAACTTCTCCAAGAATCCAAGTGAGCCGATTTGCTTATCACGGGTATTAGTCCCACGGAGTATTTCATCAAGTATCACAAGGGTTTTTGGGGAGTTATTTAGGTAATCTACTATATACTTTAACCTAGAAATCTCAGCATAAAAGTAGGATTCATTTTTAGAGAGTGCATCCTGAATCTTTATGCTAGAGATGATATTGCAGGGGGTAAAGCGAAACTCCCTTGCCACCACTGGTGCACCATTCATCGCCAGCATCAAGTTAACCGCCACAGTACGCAAAAAGGTACTTTTACCCGCCATATTCGCCCCTGTAATGATATTTACCGAGGGTGCATTTTTTATGACAATGCTATTAGAAACCCTACGACTTTGAGGAATCAGCGGATGCCCAACCTGCTGAGCGTCAATAGAGAAGCCAACTGAAAGAACCTCAGGCATAATGGTATCACCAAGGTTATTGAACCTATACACGCCATAACTAACCAATGAATCAACTTCCGAAATGGCACTCAACCAACATTGCAAGGAATGTGCATTATGACCTTTCCACCTACATAAAGCACTATAAGTCTGCAAACTAAATCCAAACAGAGAGTTCAGAACTACCACCACAAAGATATTGTTATTTTGGTCAAAGAGGTTCAGGATATTAAAGAGGCTTTTTAGTGAATCGCTAGCCATTTTGCCATTGGTAAAGAGCTGAGACTTTGCATTATTTAGATGCACGGAATTAAACTCCTGCTCTTCGATGAGCCTGAGTAGCGGAATATATTTTTTCACAATCTTCGCACTCTTACCCAAACGAGCATAGCTCTTTTGAATCTTTGAGAAGTATAGCCCCAGCGCACTAAGGTTCAGCACAACTGGAATAGATAGCGTAGTAATTGGCGCAATGCCGAGCAAATAAAGCACCACCCATAACACTACTATCGCTGGACAAAAATAGGTAAAAAACCTTACGCCTCGTGCCGACTCCTCCTTAAAACTCACCCATCGTTGAAGATACTCAATATCGCTCTGGCTCTCACTAAAATAACTGCCATAGACCTGAAAATCTTGTACAAAACCCTCTTTTTCAGATAGTTCTACAACCGCATCTTGTTTCTCCAATATATTTTTAGTACTCAAATTCGCCTTACACAGGTTTTCAATAAAGAGTCTTTCGCCAAGCCTTGTAGAGCACCGATTCAACATCTGAAAGAGCGACCCATCCCCCACAATATCGAAATCAGCCATCAAATGCACGTCGACATTAGCGTACTCTGCTCCATTTTTTCGCTGCGAGAAATTCCCCTTACACGCCTCTACCTCACCCCGTAAAAGTTCCACCTTAGCTTTAAGAAAACGGCTACGAGTCCTAAAGCGTGAATCGACTGAAATTAGCACCAAAAAAGCTAAAAAAAGTATCACCGCACCCCATAAACTCACACAATTTCCACCATCAAAATATACAATAAACAAGCCCAATGCCACTAAAAAAGTCACTAACCTTGCAATGTAAATATACTGAAACGCCCTTTGTGCCTTGCGCAACTGTGTCGCTAAAAGCGCAATTTTCTGCTCATAACGCTCCATATATTATAGATAATCATTAATTCTTACACCTGCTGGCAAAAAAGCCTCGGTCGGGGCATCAAAACTATGAAGCTCACGAATCACCGACGAACTGATATGCAGATGCTCTGGAGCAGTCAGCAAATAAATAGTCTCAACCCCAGGGCATAACCCCTTGTTTACAATCTCAATGGAGCGTTCAAACTCCAAATCCTCGGAATTACGAAGTCCACGAACGATATGCGTAACACGCTCTGCCACACATAGTTCCGCAGTCAAACTCTCGTAAGTACGAACCACAACTCTCGGCTCTTTAGCAAAGACATCCTCGATTAAACAACGTCTATTCATAGGCGAAAGGAAGCCTGATTTATTAGGATTTACGCCCACCGCTATCACCAATTTATCGAAAATAGTGAGCGCACGGCGTGCAATCTCGTAGTGCCCAAGGGTAAAAGGATCGAAAGAACCAGGAAAAAGTGCAATTTTCATAGCAAATAATCATTAAATTTTTTGTAAAGATAAGAAATAATTCTTAACTTTGCGCTCGCAAATCCGAAATAACGATGCCACTTGGATAGTGGCGACTCTAAAAAAGGGCGTGTCCCTGCTGAGATATTGACGTTATGGGGAGATTTGAACTAAAAAAAACATAAGAAAATGGCAACTAAAATTCGCCTATCACGTCACGGTAAAAAGGGTTACGCTTTTTATCACATTGTTGTAGCTGACAGCCGCTCTCCTAGAGATGGTCGTTTTATCGAAAAACTTGGTACCTACAACCCTAACACTAACCCTGCTACTATCGAATTGAACTTCGAAAGCGCACTTAAATGGATCTCTACTGGTGCTCAACCTACTGACACTGCTCGTGCAATCCTTTCGTACAAAGGCGTATTTATGATGCACCACCTTAATGGCGGTGTTAAAAAAGGCGCACTTACTGTAGAACAAGCTGAAGCTAAATTCGAAAAATGGTTGGCTGAAAAAGAAGCTAAAATTCAAGCTAAAAAAGATGGCCTGAAAGCTGATGCTCAAAAGAATGCTAACGCTCGCCTTCTAGCTGAAACTAAAGTAAAAGAAGAAAAAGAAAAAGCTGTTGCTGCTAAACTAGCTGCTGCTGCCGCTGCTGCAATGCCTGCGGAAGAGCAAGCTGAAGCTGCAACTGAAGAAGTAGCTGAAGAAGCTGCTGCTGAATAATTTTCTTCCGTTATTATGGACTATAACGCCGTCGCTTGTGAAGCTCTCGACCCTATTCATAGAGTAGGGAAAGTATCGAAAATTTATGGCGTAAATGGCGAAGTGCTCCTGAGACTCACGGGGGATCTTGGTGCACGTGATGTTATAGACCTCACTCAAGATGAGCCGCTATGGATCGAGATAGATTCCATAGCGACTCCTTTTTTTGTAAAGAGTGCCAAGAGCCAAGGCACTGGTAGTATGGTTGTTACCTTTGACCATATTGATAGCGAACAAAAGGCTAATATTATTATAGGGCGTGAGGCTTTCTTGCTGAGCGCAGAAAAGGAACGCCAGAAAGCTGGAGATTGGCCCGATATGGAGGGTTATAAATTTCTGGATTTGACTTCTGGGCATAAAGGGGTGGTGCTTGAAATTATCGAGAATAGCCTAAATCCGCTACTACTTATTGAGCGTGAGAATGGCGAAGAGTGCTATGTACCACTTGCCGAGGAGCTAATAGAAAGCGTTAGCAAGCGTCAGCGCACAATAAAGATGCGCCTTGCGGAGGGCATTTTTTAAAAGTCTTTTAGTGCCGCTGGGCACACCAGATAACCAAGATTTGTTATAGCTTGTAGTATTACAGACTAAGAGTCTTCGCCCCCCAATAACAACCCTAATAGTCGCTACAAACCTTATTCAAATCAACCGTAAAACCCTCCTCGCAAGGCTTAAACTTTCCCTTTGCCGTGAGAAACGCTATCAAACTATCTACGTCCATACCCTTTGCTGAACAAGTGTAAAAGAGCTGACCTGCCCCAAATTTTTCGACTACAGCAGCTCGTAACGATTGTGCTGAATAACCATTGCCTTCCATCATACGCAATACTTCGTGTGCGTGAACCTCCATCATATAAATATAAAAATTAAAATTAACAGGACAAAGATAGTCATTTTTTTGTTACCAGAACCTATTCATCTCATTATTATACTCGAAACCTGCGGACTCTAACTTGTCAATAATCTCATCTTCACGCAAGTCTAACACCTCGCACAACTCTGAAAGAGAGGCAAACTCATCACGAAGTTTCATATTAATGAAACTATAAAGTATCATAGGATCTTGAGGTATCATAGCACCAAAGTTATAAAAAGAGTATCAATAAACCAAATCTTTTTTCACTCCATCACCCACACCCAACGTTCAGAGTTAGATAGCGACTCGACGTATCGGTAGCCACTCCACTCAAATGCCTTTAGGTGCTCTGGGTCTGTAATATTATTTTCAAGCATATAACGAAGCATCTCGCCACGTGCCATCTTTGTGTATATAACAACTTGCCTGAGCTTATCGCCCTTCTGCACCAAAAACTGAATGTCAATTACCCTGACTGCCGCTCTGACCTCTCGCCAATTAAAGGCATCCTGCTCCTGCTTCGAGGCAAGATACAGCAGCTCTCCGCCAGAAGCCTGCACATCAGCAATCAATACGGAGGTCTGAATATTGCGCCAATACCTATCCACACGCTCATCACTGCCAGCCATTCGCACAAAACCCTCCATACGATAGGGACGAACCCTATCTAGAGGTCTTAAGAGTCCGTACATCAAAGAAGATATGCGCACGTGGCTCTGCAAATAGTTCTGCTCTCTGAGAGAAAATTCACCCTTGAAATGTTTATACACCACCCCATCATAGCTCTCCACGGCTGCAACACTTGGCATAGACTCCTCAAAAAAACCATCAAAACGTACCCTAAGCTCACGTGCTAGAGCATCACTAATCTTAAATATTTCGCTTAGTTGCTCGGTATTATAGCGCATCATAAGAGTCGCTATATGGCGAGTATGCTCCATAAAGCGAGGCTCGGTAGTATCCTCGAATGAAACTACGCCCCCAGTGGAGCGCATTGTCTTGGCAGGAGAAATTAGTGCAATCATAATTATTCTAGAATAATAAAACTAAACCTGACGCAAGTGTTATCCATATCACTAGCCTGCGAAAGAGTGACTCTGGCACAACCTTTACCACATATATTCCCAATACCGAGCCAAAGAGAATAAATGGTATCATCACCAGCCCCACCATCACCGAATCGTAGTAGATATTATCCCACACCCACACTTGCAGTGGCAACTTGATATAATTAATTGCCATAAAGAACCAAGCACTAGTACCTACAAAGACCAGTTTGGGCATCTTTGCAGCCAACATATAAACCGACATTATAGGCCCTGCCGCATTGCCAATCATCGTAGCAAATCCCCCCACAACGCCATAAGCAGGCAATACCCACCTCTTTTGCACATTACTCTGACTGCGCTTTTGTTTTTTCATCTCATTGACTAGCAATACCACCACGCTTATGAGAATCGAAAAGGCTAGCAAATAACGAAACCACTGTGAGGGCACACAATAATCCACTGCAATGCCAACAAACAACCCCACCACTGCCCAAATCAAAAGTCGCCCGAGGTGCCTCCAACTACAACTACGCCTATAATAAATAATTGCACCAAGGTCTGCCAAACAGAGTATCGGCAGCAGCAATCCCGTGGAGGGTCGTGCCCCAAAGGCTAGTGCCATAATAGGTACAACTATAGTTCCGATAGCGGCAAAGCTAGTCTTACAAAAGCCTATCAAAATAGCACACAATATCACCACCCACCATAGGCTTGGGTCTGGCAATAGATTTATAATATAGTCCATAATTTTTCACATTCAAACGCACAAATGTAATAAAAATCTACTTTATTGACTCCATAAACTCTCTAAAATTATGGTTCTGTGCCTCGAAGTCGGTCTTTTTGAGTTTAGCACGAGTAACATCGAAGTCAAAATCTTCGAGATCACCCTTGACATCCACACCAGCCTTGAACGGTAGCGGTGACTTCATAATCGACACATTATAATCAAAGTTCACATTATAGGTACTATCAACGGTCTGAGTGCCACCCACAATAGCCTCATAGCGGTCGATAGTCACATAGAACGGCAGTACATCGACCCGTGAGCTATCAGCAGTAAGAAGCACACTGAGCGAATCAATCAAATTTCTATCCTTATTCTTAAACATCAGTAGCTTCGAAAGATCGGCAAAGGTTTCGCTATCCATCAGCACCAAATTACGCCCACTAACATCAATGGCGGCTCGCATAGTTGCAGGATTAAAGCCGCTCTTGCTATTAACCATACCCACGGCACGCATATCAAAATCGACCAGCCCCTCAAAGGATTTCATCATTGGCATTAGCGAATCGACGGCAGGCAGCAACTCCCCTACTCTATTAATATCAACTTGACTGAGAGTGAGATCCAAATAGAGTCTTGACCTTCGATTATTGAGGTTCTGATACACCACAGAGGTGCGAGCCTGGGCACCAATAGCCCGTAGCGACAACTCCTTAAGCTCTATGATACCCTTATCAATACTTGCTCGCCCAACAACCGAGTCAATCGAACCACTCTCGTATAGCACCTTAGCTAGGTCTAAGTTCAAATCAAACTTGATATTCTTAGGCACTAAGAACATATTACCTTGAGGTTCTGGCTGTCTTTTTATGCGCTGTTGGACATCACGCCTTTGCCTAATAGTAGAGTCACGCCTAGCACGATTATCCGCAATGTTATACTCACGTGCTTCACGCTCTCCTCTCTGTTCTACAACAACCTCTACCTCCTGCTGCTCATCAGTGTAAGTGCTATCACTCACCAGCACACTCATATTCACCGCCTGCATCAGCTCTGTCACATCGAGCAGCCTAGACCTTATGGTGAGATTACCCTCTATCATAGATTTTTCTTGAGCCTTCTGCTGGTTTTGAGTGTTTTGCGAATTATTTCTTTGACCCTGCTGCTGGTTGCGTTGGTTTCGTTGAGGGGTTTGAGGCTCACTTTGTCGTTGCATATTCACATTTTGGAGTATCACCTGCATAAAATTCGACACACTACCCGTTACAACCAAATTGCTCTGCCCCAACCTTATCTGAGTATTACTTAGCTTGATAACATTATCCGCCACTGCCACACGTGACTTATTAAGCCTTACATCGAGTGGGAACATATCGCTATACATATAGAAATCCGAGAAGCCGACCTCCCCTGCTCTACTCCACTTCTTATCGCCCTGCTCCTTTGTAAGCTGATACTCCATACTCGCTCGTGAAAGAGTCAGCTCCGAGTTGTTCGCATACTCGAACAACACCACCGAGTCACTGCTCAGCGTCGCTGCAATCCTCTCACTACGTTTCTTGCTCTTTGGCGATACGTTTAGTGTCACCTCAGTGGCTTTGAGCATAACGTCAAGTTCATCCTCAATACCCATATCAACATTCTGAGCATTCATCGAAACCCTAAAGCCATTAACCTCTTGCGTCTTATTATCGAGATTCGCACCAGCCGTAACTTTCAGGTTTTCGACAAGTACAAATTCCCCATCACGTGTGCGAAATCCAATATCAGAGAAATCAACCGTAGAGACTAACCTGCGTGCCTTATTATTCTGATTATTTTTTTTGTTATTGTCGTTGTTGTTATTATTCTTATTGTTATTCACCTTCTCCCCAAAGAGTAGATTACCCTGCTTAACATCTAGGTAAAGAAAGCCCGTAGCAGTAGAATCCTCCATAAATTGGCTACCATCAATCGCCAACACAACCTCGCTAAAGACAGACTCCCCATCAAGATATATCGCGCCATAGTTGCTTTCGGTAATATCCGAAAGGTTCATCTTAGCCGACAAATTACTCTTATTATAGCCATTAAAGCTCACACCATTTTGCAAAGGAAATAGCTCCGAAAAACGATTAAAATCAATATCCGAAACAACATTAAGATCAAAGAATGGATCTTCAAAGATATTAGAAACACTACCTGCGAGCGAAAGATTTACAATGTCGGTGGAATTAATCTTAAAGTGGTCGATAGTCGTGTAGGAGTTCTTTGGCTCATTGAAATCCAAAAACAGGTCAACATCGCAGTCAATATCCTCAATCGAAACCTTGCGAGAGGCATAGCGTGCCACAACATTCTCCATTTGTAGCTTTGCCGAAACAGAGGGCTTTGAACTCTCGCTAAACTCGCCCTTAAGAGCCACTACCATATCTACTGTACCCTCTGTGGTAAGCGACTCCTTACTGTCAATCAACGTAGATGGAATTAACTTCAAAAACTCTGAAATCGAAGGTGTCGTAAGCCTTGTATCAAGATCAACATAGAACTCCGTATAACTAGAATCAGCCCTTAGCTCACCCCGTGAACGAAGATCAATAGTATTTACCCTAAGTTCCGCCTGAGGAATGGTAAGTATCAAAGAATCACGATTGAACTCCATCTGAGTGTCGACAAATAACGATTCCTCCGATGCCAAAGTCTCCTCTCCATTAATAATAGAGATATAGGGCATATCCAGTACCATATCAAGGTTAATAATCTCTGGGTAGAACTGTGCCGAAAGCTCTAGGTTAAGGCTATCTAACTGGCTATAGAAGTTTTTAGTGCGGTCATCCACCACTATGCTAGAGTTTAGTATCTCTATCTTATCGAGCGAGAAAGAGTACCCCTGCTGCTCAAGGCTATCTTGCTCGGCGGTGTCGGTGCTATCGCTCGGAAACTTAAATATTTTAAATGGACGAACCAATGAATCTACATAAAGATTTATATCAGCTCCCTGAAGCGTCAATCTATTTACAACCACCTCATTATCGAGCAATGCAAAGGGGCTAATCGAGGCAACACACTCTTGGGCAAAAAGCAATGGAGCGAGAGTATCGCAAGGCAGGTTAACCACCAAACTATCAATCTTTACAGCAAAATCTGGGAAAGTCGAGAAGAATGTTAACTCAACACTCTTGACATCGAAATCGGTGGTGATATACTCTTGGGCAATATCCCTGACCATTGGAGTAAGTTTTTCGGGGGTGAAGACAAAGTTCAGTGCCACACCAATCGCAATAAAAATCAAAGCAAGCAGTATCCCTATAGTAATACCAATACGCTTAAGATATTTTTTTAATCTATTTTTCTTTAATTTTTCCATAGAGCTGTTGTGTTAATACATTAAGGGGACTGGTTACAAATTTAGGAATTTTTTATCAATATTACTATAGGGGACAAAAAAATACCAGCCCATAACTTTACGCTATTAGACTGGTACATTAATAAGGCTTCTAAAAATTGCCCCTCAATAGACTATTCGTGGTCGTGATCATGGTCATCATCTTCTGACTCCGTACCATCTGATGCAACGATAACAATACTTGTTGCGATATACGACTCATTACCAGCTGCATCAGTACAATAGATCATCATATGGTAATTTCCTGGAGTAGCATCCTCTGGAATAATAATTTCGTGGTGGTGCACCGAAGCATTGCGCTGACCCGAAATATCCCAAGTCTGAGTAAATGAAAAATCTACTGTTTCATCAGACTTAGTAAGGGCTGAAACGTGGCTATGACCATCGAAATTACTGTGAATATCGACTTTGTATGAACCAAGCTCAACATCATCTTCAAACTCAGCCTCGAAGTGAACGCCCGAAGTGTTACCAGCTGTTATCTCCTCTCCATCGACAGGCTCTCCTAGCGTAATAGTTGGCTTTGTTGTATCTGTACCCTCCTTGTCACAAGAGATGAAAGTAGATGCAAACAAAGTTAATGCGATAAATGCAAGCGATTTAAGATTCTTTTTCATAATTTTTAATTAATTTTTAACGGTATTTTTATTGATAGTTGAAAATTTCTTCCAGGTTCTGGAATTTCCACTTGGCGGTAATAGCTCAAGTGGTTTAAGTATTTAGTATTAAAGATATTATCGGCCTGCAAAGTCGCTGTTGCCCCATCGCTGATAAATGGCAAAAGGAGAGTGAGTCCGAAATTAAAGAGTTGTGCACCAGGTGTTGGATCTTCATTACGTGCAACACGGTTTTGATCACCCACAAAGTGCCATTCTCCAAATAGAGTCCACCCCTTATACTCCCAAAATAGCCTATTGCGCATAGACAATGGTGGGGAATAAGGTAGAGCAGTATTCTCTGTAAAGTTGTAAGTATAACAATACTCGCCACTAAATTCATAGCGAAAGTTGAATGGTAGCTTAACCATTACAGAGAGTTCACCTCCTGCAAAGAGAGCTTCGGATTCAGAGTAACGATAGATCTGCCCAGCGTGAGGCAGTACCGACCATTCTCCAGTTGGGCGCAGGTAAATATAATTACTATACCAACTAAGAAATGGCGAAACATTGACCGAAACATATTTACTCGATAGGTTGTATTCAGTATCCACCTGCCATCCGCACTCTGAGCTAAGCGAGGCATCACCTTGCTCGTGGCGGAAAGAACTATGGTGTACACCATTTGAAGCGAGTTCGTTTGCTCCAGGCAACCTAAAGCTACGTCCGAGATTAAACCTTAATGTATTTTCATTATTAATATTCCAAACAACTCCAGCCGAAAAGGAGTAATCCCCAAAAGTTCTGTCCGTTGAGTAACTACGCACACGATTCTGCTCCACTACCTCATCGCTGTAACCCATACCATAAAGATAATCTACCAAATATTCATCAACATACTCATCGGTACGAATATGCCCGAAATCGTAGCGCAAACCACCACTTATCAAAAGCTTATCGTTGGGAGTATAGGTCGAAACCCACGCCACTCCAGTAGTAAAACGAGTGTAGGCAGGCAACAGGAATGAATATCCTGCAATATCATTGTCTTGGTATTGAAGATCAAGACTCGCTGTACTCTTCAGCTCCGAGGAGTGAAGAAATGTAGTCTTAAGCCCCGAGCTAGATGTATTGAGCATAAAGGCAAGCTCACGATCTGGGTCGATCGTGGGAGCATCTTGATTGGAGTAGTGAGTATGAAACTCGCTCCACTCCTCTCGGTGATTATTTTGGTATGCCACATCCCAACTCAACGAAATATTATCCCACCACTTCCTTAAGTGAACCGAACTTTTAAAGTGATTCACAAAACTGTATGGGAGGTCAATATCACGCCTATTACCATCATCTATCACATTGCTTGCATCAGGAATACCGTGCGCACCAGCAAAGAAGCCAACTCTCTGATAGGCATTACTCACCAAAAATGACACAGAAAAATCATCGCCCTTATACTGGGTATAAAGACTCCCCGAACGGTCAAAGCCAGCTGTGTTATTTAGATGACCATCGGCAATCGGTATTTTCTGAGTAAGATAGACAATAGTATCGGTAGGGACGGCATAGTCGGCATAATGTTGTTCGGAGTAACGTGCCCTAACGAACCACCGTCCCCTCTTGTAGCCCATCATCAGCGAGCCACCATAGAGCCAGTTCACGCTTTTTGTGAGCATATCAACTGAACCAAAGAGCCCATCTGTAATAGGCACTGTTGGAGACAAAATCTCAATTACACCACCCATAGCATCGCTACCAAAAAGCAACGAAGCAGGCCCTTTTTGAATATTAACTTGATCGACATTATAAGCATCAATCTCTAGTCCGTGATCCGAACCCCACTGTTGTCCCTCCTGCTTAACGTAATTATCAATTACACTGACACGATTGAATGCCATCCCACGAATCATAGGTTTAGAGAAACCCGACCCAACGCTCATTGACTGAACACCAGGCAGATACTCTAAACTATTCATCAAGTTGCCAGAGAAATTAAGTGCCATCTCAGCTTTACTTACCACAACCATAGGCATAGTATTGGTACGCTGGGCACGCCTCTGCGCATCTCGGACAACACTCACTGAATCTATTGTTTGATAGAGCAATGAATCCACCGTATCTTGAGCTACTGCTACAAGCGTAACAAACGCAACGAGCAGGCTCATACATATTTTTTTATGCATTAATTAATATTTGTTAATTGCTAAAGGGAAGAATCCGCACACAAATTATTGAAACCCAAAATAGATTAAGGGACAACAATGGCATACAGTTCAAAAAAGGGGTTGGACTAACAAATAACAACGGGAGGTGCACGACAACCATAATCAAGCAACTCAGTTGCCTGACCATTAATAGTTTCGTAATTAAATTCTATATTTTTTTGAGATAGAATAATCTCGACTCTGAAGAGTTCACTTTGAGTGTAGACAGAAAATTCGAAGTCACAAAGGAAACAGTGCAATTCATCGTCTGCCACAGAGAGATCATTGCCACAGTGATAGTGATTTTCGAGTGAATGAATATCGTGGCATAGCGTGTGTACTGCAACAACCATTGGAAGTGCAGCCACTACCAAAAGCAGAAGAAACGCTAGCCTAACTCTATTAACTCTATCTCTCATTGTAGTGCAAAGATAGTAATAAAAAGTAATATCGTAACATTTCGCAGATAAAATTTTCAAAGGAAAAAGAGATTCTAAACATATTGCATAGAATTTGCTGTCCACACCACCAACATTTATTTCCACTAAAAAAACCAAAAATAAAATGAAAAAACAACCGAAAAGAATTCTTACCACCTCATCGGGTCGCCCCGTTGCTGACAACCAAAATACACAAACTGCTGGCGTAAGAGGCCCCGTAACACTACAAGACCCCTGGCTGATCGAAAAACTCGCCCACTTCGACCGTGAAGTCATCCCCGAAAGACGTATGCACGCCAAAGGCTCGGGAGCTTACGGAAACTTCAAAGTAACAAATGACATTACAAAATACACCTGCGCCTCCATCTTTAGCGAAGTTGGTAAAGTAACGGAATGCTTCCTGAGATTCTCCACAGTTGCTGGCGAAAGAGGTGCCGCCGATGCCGAACGTGATATTCGTGGATTCGCTATGAAATACTACACTGACGAAGGAAACTGGGACTTGGTCGGTAACAACACCCCTGTCTTCTTTATGCGTGACCCCCTGAAATTCCCCGACCTAAACCACGTTGTGAAGCGTGACCCTCGCACAAACCTTAGAAGCCCGAACTCGAACTGGGACTTCTGGACTCTGCTACCCGAATCGCTCCACCAAGTCACCATCATTATGAGCGACCGTGGAATACCTGCATCCTATCGTAATATGCACGGATTTGGCAGCCATACCTACAGCTTTATCAACAAAGACAATGTGCGCACTTGGGTGAAATTCCACTTCCGTACACACCAAGGTATTAAAAACCTAACCGACGCTGAAGCTGAAGCTATCATTGCTAAAGATCGTGAATCGCACCAACGTGACCTATATGAGGCTATTGAGAGAGGCGACTTCCCTCGTTGGACTATGAGCGTGCAGCTAATGACCGAAGATGAGGCTAATGACTATCGCATAAACCCCTTTGACCTAACTAAAGTGTGGTCTAAAAAGGACTTTCCGCTCACCGAAGTTGGCATTCTAGAACTCAACAAAAATCCCGAAAACTACTTTGCCGAGGTCGAACAAGCTGCCTTTAACCCTATGAATATTGTAAATGGCATTAGCTTTTCGCCTGACAAGATGCTACAAGGCAGACTATTTGCCTATGGTGATGCTCAACGCTACCGCCTAGGGGTGAATCATATGGAGATTCCTGTTAACAAGCCACGCTGTCCGTTCCACACTTTCCACCGTGACGGACAGATGCGCACTGATCATAACCACGGCTCTATGATTGGCTACGAGCCAAATAGCTATGGTGAATGGCAAGACTCCCCAGAAATGAAAGAACCGCCGTTAAAGATTAATGGTGATGTCTATAACTATAACGAGAGGGAGCTTGACTCAGACTATTTTTCTCAGACTGGTGATCTCTTTAGGTTGATGTCACCTGAGCAGCAGCAGGTGCTCTTCGAGAACACTGCCAGAGCGATGGGTGATGCCGAGGTAATGATTAAGGAGCGTCATATTTATAATTGCTACCAAGCTGAGCCTGCGTATGGCACAGGTGTGGCTATGGCATTGGGGTTGGACTTACAAAAGGCAATAGCACCTAGCGATATGTAGTTCTAGTATAGGGGAATTTCACAGCCTTGACTTGGTTTGTTAGAGCAGACTAAATAATGAAAGTTTTTTTGTTCTTTTGTTCACAAAAGAACGATGGCGGGCGGTATGCTAGCGAACTAAAAAAAGTTTTTGGGGGTTGGGCGAAGACCAAACAAAAAAATCGAAGATTTTCCTCCCAAACCCCCAAAGCTAGTGCTCTATTATAGTGCTCTAGCTTAAAGCAACCATTAACCATTAAGTCGATTGTCTGCTCTAGCTTTCGGTTGTGCAACCGAAAAATTTTGTCTACAATATCAACTACCCCCTCAACTTCCTAGCCCCTAAAAATTTACGAACAAAAGCATTGACGAAAAGGGTTATAAACAGAATGCTAGAAATAAGCTGTATCCACCACATTACACCAACGTGAGAATGGTCGTGATCACTATGCTCTGCCACCTGAGAAAACCCACTGAACCAATCCTGTGGCAACATAAAGTCAATTACCATTGCACAAATAATCGCACCAACAATTATCGAAATAAGATAAATCATAGTCTTTCGTAGACCAATCTCCTTGCGCAAGATAATCAGTGAAGCAAAATTTGTTGCAGGCCCAGCCATCAACAATACGAATGCCGCCCCTGGTGAAATACCCTTCAGCATCAATGAAAGTGCAACAGGAATAGAACCCGTAGCACATATATACATAGGTGCAGAAACCACAAGTATCAAAAGAATATTAAGAAAGTAGTACTCCTTAAATAGCGCAAAGACACTGTCAGGAATAAATGCCGTAATGGCAGCTGCCACCAACAGCCCTATCATCAACCACTTGCCATAGTCCTGCATCATACCTACAAAACCGTACTTAAAAACCCCACCTACACTCTTCTTTTGAGCTTTAGAGTGGCTGTGTCCACATCCGCAACCACACGTAGCAGTACTATTTTCAGCAGCCTGTGGAGCAAAATGATACTTAACGGTCTTTTGCTTTTTAGTTCCAAACTTATCGACCAACACTCCGCTAAAGATAGACACCACAAAGGCTGCCACGGCACGAATTATAGCAAAGGGAAGCCCCAACAGGGAATAAGTTGCAAGAATAGAATCTACCCCAGTTTGAGGCGTGCCCACCAGAAATGCAACAGTTGCACCATCCGATGCGCCCTCTTTTTTGAGCGAAACAGCAGTTGGTATCACCCCACACGAACAGAGCGGCAGGGGTATGCCTAAGAGTGAAGCCCCCACAACCGAGCCAAAGCCCTTGCGATGCAAGAGTCTTGAATAGAGTGTTTTAGGAACATATACGTGTAAGATCCCAGAAATCAAAAACCCTAACATTAGGTAGGGTGCCATCTCCATTAAAATAGAGAGAAGTTCGTGTAAATATATCATAACAGTTTATTTTTTGCAACTAATTTGCCAAAGGGAATCGCTGAGATAACACTCCCCAAGTCTTAGGAATTCATTATGCATAGGCTCATTAGCCTTTAGCGTGGAGTACACTTTGTTTACAACCATCGCTGCACTATCTAGGGTAGTTTCTTGCAGGTAGGCAGACCACAACTCAAATGCATCAGAGAGCTTCTGGCTGCCAATCAAGGTGGTGTCACTAGCATCTAGGCTGCGCCACATATTATCTATCATCCAGCGTTGTTGTTCCTCCAGCGAGGTTACATCGCTTGGCACAGCTGGCAGCTCAAAATCTAACCTCTTGGACTCTGACATCTGGGCTATAGAATCAAATGGAGCAAACATATCACTGAACGCCTCGCTAACCTCCTTGCTAATAAAATCCCAACGTATGATTATCCCAACGGTGAACAATAGTAGCAATGAATACATCATTTTTTCGTTCATCGTGGCACTCTTAAGGCGAGCTATTAGTCTTTTTATCATCTTTATTATCTTTTAAGGTGCAAATTTAAGAAAAAAATGGTAACTTTGCCAAAAATTTGTAATAGAAAAAAAGACAATAGAAACCTAAGCGAAATGACATTTGACAAAAAACAACCAAGAGAGAGAAGAGAGTGGACTCCACAAGAACGTGAAGAAATGGCACAAAAAGCCCAACAAAGGGAACAAGCTGCTGTATCATTTCGCAAAAAAGCTAGCCAAGATAATGGCGTTAGAGAGCTAGGACGCAGGGTTGATGAGATTCTTAGCACCAGAGCTGACGGAAGTCAGTATGCGCCTAGACCTCGCCTTAACCGTAAACCGAAGAAAAACTCACACCATACTTCTAATGATAGCGTAACTATGCGCCTTAATAGATATATCGCTCAAAGCGGCGTGTGCTCTCGTAGAGATGCTGATGCGCTTATCGAACAGGGGCTTGTTAAGGTTAATGGCAAAATCGCTAAAGAACTGGGTGTTCAAGTTGACACGGGTAAAGATGTGGTGGAGTACGCTGGTCGTAAACTTGTAGGAGAAAAGAAGGTCTATATCATTATGAATAAACCCAAAGGTGTTGTCACTACACTCGAAGACCCTCACCACGACCGCACTGTTATTGACCTGCTTGATGGTAAAATCCACCAGAGAGTCTACCCTGTGGGTCGCCTGGATAGAGAAACCACTGGAGTTCTTCTACTCACTAACGATGGTGAACTGACCAACGAGCTTACTCACCCTAGCTTTAAACATAAGAAAATCTACCACGTATTCCTAGATAAACCTTGCGTTGTAGCAGACCTCGAAACCCTTGCCAATGGCATTGAGCTGGAGGATGGTCCTATCCACGCTGATGAAATCTCATTTGTGGAAGGTAACAAGAAGGAAGTGGGTATAGAAATCCATAGTGGCAGAAACCGCATTGTACGTCGTATGTTCGAGCACCTTGGCTACAAGGTGGTTAAGCTAGACCGTGTCTTCTTTGCTGGATTTACTAAGATGGGACTCAAAAAGGGCTTCTTTAGGGAACTCTCTCCAGCGGAAGTTAGCAAACTTCTTAGCAAAAAATGGTAATTAAACGAAACTTCTCAAGGTCGCAAAATAACGCTGAGCAAATCTCGGCTACTAACAAGTGCGAGGGTCTGACCATTATTGGTATAGACCCTGGCACTAATTTTTTGGGCTACGGTATAATCCATATCAAAGAGGGTAAGCCTAAGTTGGTGAGCTATGGTACGCTTAAGCTCGATAGATTTAGTGATAGGTATGAACGACTCAAGGCAATCTTTGTGCAGCTAGGGGTGATTATCGAAGAGTATAGACCCGATGAGATGGCTCTCGAAGCTCCTTTTTTTGGGGCTAATGTGCAGAGTATGTTGAAATTGGGTAGAGCGCAGGGGGTAGCAATGGCGGCTGCTCTGAGTCGCAATATTGATGTGAGGGAGTATGCCCCGACAGAGGTGAAGCAGGCAATTACGGGGAGTGGTGGTGCTAGCAAGGAGCAGGTTGCGGCTATGGTATGTAGGCTTTTGGGGATGGAGGGAAATATCGAGAAGCTCGATGCTACGGATGCTCTTGGTGTTGCGCTGTGCCATTATTTTGCAGCCGAATCGCCACTACCAGCAAAAAGGGGCAGCAAAAGCTCTAGCTTCGAGAGTATATACAATAGCCAGCAGTAATGCCACCCCAACGAGGATGAGATTTTTTTTAGATGTACCCTTTTTCTTTCCAGCCATTTCTTTCTTCAATAATTTGATCAAAGTCAACCGTTTCAATATCTGTTAGTACTGTGCCATCTTCTTGGGTAACAGTCAGTTCGAATTCTTGGATAGGGTCATTTGGCATTTCTTTGAACGAAATAACGGCAAAGACTGCTTTATCTTGATAAGATCCGTTCCTTCCTCCAAGCCCAGCAACGCACGGCATACGCATTTCTGTAATATCACCAAGAGGTCTTTCGTAGTAAATAAAGCATTCATCTCTCATATACTGAAATTTAAAATCCCCCTCTGGTTCCGACATTTTATTATCAGGGAAGGAGTATCCATTATCAATAAAAGGCGCATAGGTAGCATAGGTAAGCATTGCAATTTCGTTAAGCGAGCTACCAGCAGGATAGTTTTCATTGTAGTCACTCAGAGCGACAAGATCAAAAGTTCCGAACGCCTGTTGTGTTGAATTATTATTTCCAAGAACTACATTATCCATATAATTAAGGTCATTATATTTTTTTGCAAAAACCACAAAATCATCTTCTGATGGATAGTATTTATGGTAGAAGGGTGTGTAATATACCTGACCCTCACCTCTCTCTTTTTGAACCATTACAATATTAAGAATAGCATTTTCTGGCAATGGCTCCACAACTTCACTCTTTAAAGCAACTAGTTCAACACCAACAACATTATAATAAGCTGCAATTAAATGCTGGGAAAGCCCAGACCCTACAGATGCATAAGGATCATTATTCTGTTTTTGACACGCAATAATAGAAAATACCACAAGCATTCCCACTAAAATTTTATTTATCTTTTTCATAGCTGTTTAATTTTTGGGGACTTCTAAAAATTAACTTGGTGAATTTGGGATGAGATTCGAAGGTGAGTTTTTGCCGCATTTTCTCTCTAATAGCGGGCTATTCGAGAGAAAAAAGGTGAAAAATCAACCAAAATAAAAGCCCAAAGTCATCAAAACCTATTTTTTTACATCCATTTTTATTTGTTAAATTGTTGTGGGGTCAATTTTTAGAAGTCCCCTTTTATAATAAATATTTGTCATCATCTTTACATCTAGTTGATAGTTACCTTCTTCTCCTTGAGGAGTTCGATAAATCCCATCATCTTCTACACCCATATCTCCATAATTGTCATCAACATCGAATGAATCAACAGGGTAATAGCCATCATTTCGTCCATCCATACCAAAGTTATAATGATATAAATACTTTTCGTAATAAATAGTATCTACTGGTACGTGAGTAATTTGGTTATACTCAATGCTAGCACGCTTTATTTTAATATAGCCATCAATAACCCACGCGTGTCTACCTTGATAAATAGGCACCCATAGCCAACTGCCAAGAGTATGTCCCCACCACGTTTCATCTACATACTGGCAACCTGACACATATATCATTTTACCATTATCAATCTGATCCATAAAGGTAGCTGACGAATACGAAGTGATAGCAGATGAACCAAAACCATAAAAACTTAATGTATTTGCTATTAATGCTTCATTTGTACTACTTTCTATTAGTCCATACGTAGTTTCAAGTTTATCACCAACCTCTTTAAATAGATACCCTAAATCAGCCCTAACATTAATATCAGATGGATCATTAATCATTAGATTCCAATTATATGTGGGAGGATTCTTTGCTGTACCCATAATTTGAGCAACTGCTGTAGTAACACATCCTGTCATCGGTTTTTTGCCTTCAATATCATCAAGTTGACTGTTATAAGGAGACCCTTGCCTCCATTTTGACTCTATCAAATCACCACTCGTATATAAAACTTCCCAATCAGTGTATTCAAAGTATGTAAGAGGCACTATAATCGGTTTATCAAAATCATCTACGTGTTCATCAGGATCAGGGAATCCAAGATCTCCACCTCCTCCATTTGTACATTTACAAGAGCAATCACATAAAACATCTATGGCTAACCCACTACCACCACACGCACACTGTAGTCCAGTACAAGGACACATACAAGTACAACGACAAGGACAAAGTCCAGATGCAAGCACATTAGTAAGTACTATAGAAGCTCCTGGGTTAACATCAGGATCTGCTACATTATAGTTCCCCTCCTCCACAATAGAAATAACGGGATAATCAGCTGCATACTCTGCATCTAATATAACATAACCATTATCATCGGCAAAATTAACTACATATACAGTAGTATCAGAACTATATTCATCATTACTTCGTGTATGTGCCTGTGTAGTAGTTTTCAAAATTGGCACAACTTCTAAAACAGATAGATTATCCGACTTAGTAATATCGCTAGAATTTATAGCTGAACGAAGTTTAACTGCTAATGCCTGAGCTTCTTCAATACTCAATTTCGTAGAAACCTCATATTCAGTAGTCTTAACAGGCTTAGTATCGAGAGAAACAGAATATTCTTTGCAAGAAAGTAATATTCCCAAAAAAAGGATTAAATATTTTTTAATAAGAGAGAAAATTTAGAGAGTTAAAAAAATAATTAATTTTGTTTGTATGTATGTAAAGTTTCTTTTTATTTATCCATAGGCATATAATTTTTTAGTGTTAAATATTAATAGAAGTTCTTTTTTTACAAAGATACAGATAATTTCGAGTTATGCAATAGTAAGTACAATATTTTTTACAAAAAAGCAGGATAAAAGTGCATCTTAATAAATAAATGAACTTTTAAGGGTTTAAATAAATAAACAACTCTTAAAATACCCGACTCAACCAACAAAAAAAAAAAAACGTAAAGAAGATAACCCCTCTACGCCTTTAACTAAAACAGCGAATAAACTGCCTACAAAATCGTAGCCGCTAACTCATCGGCACGTGCCTGACTCCTCGCCTCAGAATAAATCCGTACAATAGGCTCAGTATTAGACTTGCGCAAATGTACCCAACCATCCTCCATATCAATCTTTACACCATCTATGGTGGTCACCTGCTCGCCACTATAACGCTCCGCTACAGCTGCCAACATACCATCAATATCGCTTTGTGGGGTTAGCTCAGCCCTATTCTTACTCATATAGTACTCTGGAAGTGTGGCACGAAGCTCGCTCATCGCCACCCCCCTCTGCTGCAAATAACTCAAAAACAGACCAACGCCAACCAATGCATCACGACCATAGTGAAGCTCAGGGTAGATTATACCGCCATTACCCTCGCCACCGATTGCCGCCCCAACAGCCTTCATCTTTGCCACCACATTCACCTCGCCCACTGCCGAAGCACTATACTCTCCACCGTGCGCCCTTGTAACATCCCTTAAGGCTCTCGACGAACTTAGGTTTGAAACCGTATCCTTATTCTCAGCAAAGCCCAACACATAGTCCGCAACTGCCACCAGTGTGTACTCCTCGCCAAACATCTCGCCATTCTCGCTCACCAATGCCAAGCGGTCAACATCTGGGTCAACAACAACACCAATATCTGCCCTGTGCTCCACCACTGCTGCCGAAATCTCGGTCAAATGCTCTTTGAGTGGTTCTGGATTATGCGCAAAGCGACCAGTAGGCTCGCAATTTAGCTCCACCACCTCGCACCCTAATCTCTTAAGAAGCTCAGGAATAACAATCCCCCCAACAGAGTTCACTGCATCTACTACCACCTTAAAGCCACGTGCTCTGACCGCCTGTACATCGACACCCTTCAGCGTAAGAATCATCTCGATATGGCGTTCATTAAAGTCAAGCACCTCGGTATGCCCCAACTCATCGACCTCTACAAAGTCAAACTCATCAGCTTCCGCCATTCTAAGCACTTCGACCCCTTGCTCAGCATTCAAGAACTCGCCACTGGCACCCAACAACTTTAGTGCATTCCACTCTTTAGGGTTATGCGAAGCAGTCAGTATAATACCGCCATCTGCACCAAGCTCCGTAACAGCAACCTCCACAGTTGGGGTTGAAGCCAGCCCAATATCCACCACATCCACACCTGAGCCCTCTAGGACTCCTCGTACAATTTGAGCGCACATCTCTCCCGAGATACGAGCATCACGCCCCACCACAATCTTTGCAGTAGCGTTTTTATCTGCCCTTGCTCTCTTAATAAAGAGGGCAAATGCTGCAGTAAATCGTGCCAAATCAATCGGAGTAAGGTTTTCTTTAACCTCACCGCCAATAGTGCCACGAATACCTGAAATTGATTTAATTAATGTCATAAAATTTTTTGTGTTAAAATTTCAGTTAAAAAAAATGAGGCGACTTTTATTAAAAAAACCGCCTCACTATTAGAATTTATACTATTTCTTAACAACGATATTCATTGTCTTTGCCTTTACAAAGGCCTCTGAAACATAGAAGTAACCGTCGTAAATATTATCCGCTGCCCACGAGTTCTTCACCTTGTAGAACTTATTACCATTTTGGTCTTTAGCAACACCTGTGATTACCATACCGTGGTCGTCAGTTGTAGTGTAGTTATCGAAACCAGCTTGGCGGCTCTCTTGAGTTACTACTTCTTCTTCGACAGCTGTTTCAAAGTTCATCATCTGGCGCATCATCTCTCTTTGTGTAAGATTGCTCCACTTAGCCTTTTCAGAGTCATTCATATTCTTAAGATCCATCTCTGGAAGCACCGCAAAGCCCTTGTTGTATTGGAAACCTGGCTCCGATACGTCAGATGCCCAAAGTACGCTACCGCCATCTTCGATTGCCTTGTCCATAATCTCGATCATCTCGTCAATAGGAACATTGATAGATGGACACCAAGCCCAGTTGTCAGGAACTTCTACTGCAAACTCAGTGCCGAATGGGTGGTGAGTAAACGAAGTGTAAGATTGGTAGTTAGAGCCCTTAATGCCCAACATATCCGCAAATTCTCTTGGAGTATACTCCTTACCCTCGTAAACAAAACTCTCAGGAAGTTCACCAAGATAAGCGTCCAAAATACCATTCAAACCATCTTGCCAAGCAGTAGTCAGTGTACGATTATTGTTCTTAATAACACTCTCCATATACGCCAAGATAACGCCATCAAGTTCGCCGTGCCTGTGTTCATCCGTGCCATAGTGCAAACCAGTGTACACCTCCTCTGGAACAATACCATACTTATCTATCATATTGTACACATCGTGAGTTGCACCACCAGCACCAAGGTTAATAGTACCGTGCATACGAGCATATTTCACTGCCTTTTCGAAATAGGTGTGGCGAGCAATCCACATTTCCGACAAGTCATACTCACCCTTACCTTGTGCAAGTAGGTCACCCTCGATAAAACCAAGACCCGAGAAACTCCAACAAGTACCGCTACTTGCTTGATCCTTTACAGGGGTAGCTGGGTTAATCTTAACATCGGTGAATGTGTAGGCTGGTTGTGGCTCTTCAGCCTTAGCAGGTTTCTTTGCATAGCTCAACATAGGAGCGAGAGCCAGTGCAATAATAAAGATTTTTTTCATAAGTTATTTTTGTTTTGTATTAAAGAATAATTTCTAAAAGTTATTGAGGTCTTTGACCACCACCCCTTACATTACGAGTGATAGGGAGAATACCAATAGAGCGTGCTGCTTCGATATTTACAAATACAAAGTCCTCTTCTTCCGCAAGGCGTTCCATTTCCTCCATATTGTAAGCTGTAAGAGCTGAGTCAAACGATTCGTTAGGGTCAACATTATTTCCCATCATAGTGGTTTCCATAAGGATAAAGCCTCCATTTTCAGAGTCAATCACACCATCTTCACCCCAATCAACACCGTAAGGAGAATAAATAGCCAACATACAGTGCGAAGGAAGTAGAACTAGATATACATCCAGACCAATTTTGCGATAGATTGACGCCAACATACAAGAGCCATCCACGCAGTTTGCTTGGTTGTTATTGATAACCTCGTCGATAAAGCGCACGTGCTGCAATCCAATATATTCACTCACATTAGAGGTATTTACGATATTGCTGTAGCGAGTGCCCTTGTTCGAGAAGTACTCCCATACCCAATAGATCTGCTTAATGAAATCAGAGCCTTCACCTTGGTAATCAACAAAAGAACGATCTCTGTCAACTGCCAAAATTTCACTCAAAATCTTATCAATCTGAGCAAAGTCCTCATTCACAAAGAGAGCAAACATTTCGCTAAGGTCAACTACCTCGTCATTTTCTTCGTCATAGTAGCAGTAGATACACTCATTAATTGGGCGATACTTCACAACGTGATTGATTCTATCAATCTCTTTGCCATTAATCTCCAGAATACAAGTCATAGTAACTGCTCCGCCTTGGGTGAGTTTCGATAGTTTATCGTAGTCCCACTTAATGACAGGAACAATCTCCATCTCGCCACGTGATTCGGCAACCTGCTGAACAATAGTTTCTTCGTTTAGCGATGTTTTTTGCATTGTGATACGAATAATATCACCTGCTTGTGGTGCATTGAGATAAAAACTATAAAAAGCATCCGTATTATCTTCCAGCGTAGAGTTCCAAATTGCCATCGAAGGGTAGAACTTACCCTCTAATAGTGGATCCTCCAATACTGTAAAGTCTACATCTGAGGGGTGCTGAGCGCACGCTGTCATTGCAATCATTGCATATACTGCAACAATAAAAGTTGATAATGTTTTTTTCATTTTTCAAATATTATTGGTTAATAAAGTGGTTTATACCAATGACAAAGGTAGTAAAATTTTATTTAAAAACCATTATACTTCCCTTAACATCACCTTATAGGGGACTTCTAAAAATTGACCCCACAACAATTTAACAAATAAAAATGGATGTAAAAAAATAGGTTTTGATGACTTTGGGCGATATTTTGGTTGATTTTTCACCTTTTTTCGGTCGAATAGCCCACTATTAGACCAAAAATGCGGCAAAAACTCACCTTCGAATCTCATCCCAAATTCACCAAATCAATTTTTAGAAGTCCCCTATAGTGTAGCGAGTGCCTTCGACAAGAACTCGTAGAACTTAGCCACGGTATCAATTTTAACCTTCTCGTCTGGCGAGTGAGGGTAGCGGATTGTTGGCCCACACGAAATCATATCCATCTTAGGGTATTTAGCTCCGATAATACCGCACTCCAAACCTGCGTGGATTGCCTTAACCTCAGGCACTTTGCCGTAAAGCGTATTGTATAGCTCTTTCATATTGGCTAGGATAACCGAACTCATATTTGGTGCCCAACCGTCGTAATCACCAGTTTCAGTAACAGTTGCACCTGCTAGTTCCCATACGCCACGTATCATTGCATTAAGCTCTTTTTTGCCATAGTTCACCATACAGCGAGTCATAAACAAGACTTGAAGCCTGCCATCCTTAATCTCCACACGGCTCATATTAGTTGAAGTTTCCACAAGACCCTCGATATTATCGCTCATACGCATAATGCCATTAGGGGTTGACGAAAGTGCACGAATAATGCGTCTATAATCTTCCTTCGAAACAACTTTTTCAGCCACTGTATCAATCTTCTCCACACCGAAGGTCATAGCATCTTCTACGGCTGCAAATTCACGTGTGATTTGCGCTGCGAACTCAGCAGCTCTTGCCTCAAGTGCCTCAACATTCTCAGCCATAAGTGCCACCACTACTCTAGCCTCACGTGGGATAGCATTACGCAATCCACCGCCATCAAACTCCACCAAGTGAAGTTTCAACGAGCAAGCATTCTCCCTCAAAAAGCGTGTCATAAGCTTATTAGCATTAGCTCTTTGCAGGATAATCTCCATACCTGAGTGACCACCCTTAAGCCCCTTTAGATTAAGCTCCATAGTAACAAGCCCCTCGGGTGCATCAACCATCGCAAACTCCATATCCACAGAGTTGTTCACCGCACCAGCGCAGCCAACATAGAGTTCGCCCTCGTCCTCAGAGTCAAGGTTTATAAGAATCTCACCAGTCAAGAAATCACTCTCAATGCCATTAGCACCTGTAAGCCCCGTTTCCTCATCCACGGTAAAGAGTGCTTCGATATGTGGGTGTTTCAAGGTATTATCGCTAAGTACGGCAAGCATAGCAGCGCAACCGATACCATTATCCGCCCCAAGGGTAGTATCCTGAGCCGTCACCCATTCACCATCAATAACTGGCACTATTGAATCTACAGTAAAGTCAAACTCAATATCAGAGTTCTTTTGTGGCACCATATCGACGTGAGCCTGAAGAATAACACCTGGGTGTGATTCATACCCAGCAGAAGCAGGCTTTGAGATAACAAGGTTACCTGTTGCATCTTGGCGAAGGTCTAGGTTATGTTTTACAGCAAAAGCCTTTAGGAAGTCAAGTATTTGAGCTTCGTGTTTCGAAGGGTGTGGAATAGCGCAAATATCTGCAAAGTATCCCCAAACGTTTTGTGGTTGTAGTTCTCTAATAGTCATTGTTTTAGTATTTAATTTGGTTAATATTCAATTCTTGTTAAAAATAGTCCATCGGCAGGGGCAGCACCGCTAGCTTTAGAACGGTTCTTCGCCTCGATTATTGCAGCAAACCCTTCGGGGGTAATCTTACCACGCCCCACATCGACCAACGTTGAGACAATAGCCCGCACCATCCCCCTTAAAAACCTATCGGCTGCAATGGTAAAGACCAAGCGGTTCTCTTGGCTGTGCCACTCTGCACGAGTAATCTTACAGAGCGAAGTTTTATTGTCAGAGTGCAGCTTCTCGAATGAGCTAAAGTCACTATACTCCAAAAGTTTATCTGCCGCACACTGCATCTTCTCCACATCCAGCTCACCCTTCAAAAACCATACCTGCCCAAGGGCAAAGGGGTCTTTACGAGTGGCGATAAAGTATTGATACTCACGACTCTGAGCATCAAAGCGTGCGTGTTTATGGGTCTGAAAAACATCGTACACCGCAATATCACGTGGCAGAATAGCATTTAGATGATAAATGAAATGAGAGTCAAGAGTCTTATCCCCCTCGTACTCGAAGTGCGCATAGTAGTTACTGCTATGCACCCCCGTATCGGTACGTCCGCAGCCAGTAATAGTAATGGGTCTACGCAGCAGAGTCGACATCCCCTGTTCAATGGTTTGTTGCACGCTCTGAGCGTTAGGCTGCCGCTGCCAACCATTATAATTAGTACCCTTATATGCTAATTCAATAAAATATCTCATATTTTTCCTCTATAATCCTTACGAAGATAAAGTATTTTTTGTAATTTTACAAATTATGAGAAGACTATTTTTTATACTATTCCTTTTCCTATCACTTCCATCTGTGGCGCAAAGGCGTGTGGACGTGATCATTGAATCGCTCTTTGCCTTCGAACCGCTCTCGAACTACTATAGCGCAGAATCTCTACCCACAGTTGCAACCTATGTTTGCGACTGGAGAGAGTATGAAGCTCAAACCTCTCTATATATAATAGACTCTCTGAGCTGGGGTTATCGCCACTACTGCAACGAGGTGGACACTACTCTACTTCCTCGTATTTTAGAGTACTTGGGGGCTGAGCTACTGAGCGCACCCGACTCACTGAATACCCCAAGAAAACTCTCTCACTTCCCTCATTCCAAGGATTTTAACAACCATTTCGAGAGTGATATTCAAGCAATTCGCAGATACTACGCCACCCCCATCTTTAACTTCGACACAACGCTCTGCTACAACCCCTACGCTGACAACGATTTCGAGGCATTTTTTCATACCTTCCAGCGTGAGAGCACAGGTGCTGAGCTATCAATATTTTCGCCACCACACCTCGATGCATCCCTCCCCCAAGAGCTTTTTATTAATAGTTTAGCAAGGCTGCTATACTATGACAATGATCTAGTGACAGTCGCAATGAGTGGTACTGAGATTAAAAAGATGATAGAGGATGGTTACGCACGCCGTTTCTATAGAGTGCGCCACGAAGATGATGATTTACTGCGCTATCAGACCCCGGCCTACCTATGGCTAAGCCTGTGCGGCACGGACTATACCGTAAACCTTAGCAAGGCAAATGGTCATAGAGTTGAAAATTTCAAGTTAATTGACAGTCAGATATATAGTGTCGCTATGAATTCATTTTTGGCACGTGATAGAGCAATCACCACGCACTACGGCAGCTACAAAGAGCTACTGCTCGAATGGCTAGAAACTACCCCTAACCCCCTAAGGCTACGCACCCAAACATCAATCCAGCCTCACCGCATCACAGAAATCATCCGCCAGAGAGAAGCAGAAAGCATCTTTGGGGAATAGTTTTTGGTGCTTTTTTTTTGGGGGGGGTCAGTGACCCTTTTATGTATTAGTTTGTTAGAGCTTGTAGTATTACAAACTACTATAAGCACCAAAATAACACCTTTCGCATATCGTAACTTTTTTATAATATTTTATTGCCAGACTCCGCAAAAAAATCACTAAATTTGCTCCTTTAGTACAAAACCTTAAAAAATATGGAACAATATTACAACCGAGAACTAAGTTGGTTACAGTTCAACGATAGAGTACTACAAGAGGCTATGGACAAAAGCGTACCTCTGCTACAAAGACTTCGCTTCTTAGGAATCTTCTCTAACAACCAAGATGAATTCATAAAAGTACGTATCGCAAATATTATTAGATACGCCTCTATGCCGCTCAAAACGCAACCCGAACTGACTGGCAACGTTACCGCTGCACACCTGCTATCACTACTAAACGACAGAGTAAGCAGCTCCCAAGTGGTCTTTCGTAACACTTACGAAGAAATTCTAGACGAACTGGAATCTCACGGCGTATATATGGTCAACAACAACGAGCTAAATGAAAAACAACTTGAGTTCTGTAGGGAATATTTCCTTTCGGTTGTAAGCGTTAGACTTACCTCAATCCTACTTCGCAAGAGAGTTCCTGCACCATTCCTACCCGATGGCAAAGCCTACCTAGCCATCCGAATGCAAAGTGCCAAAAGCTCTCGCCACGCAATCTTGCAAATTCCTGTAAGCAAAGCCTGCCCACGCTTTGTGGTGCTTCCTTCGACAGTGGGGCGCACCGACATTATCTTCCTTGACGATATTCTTAGACTCTTCTTGGACGATATATTCTTTATGTTCTCGTACCACTCCATCACCGCCTACACCTTTAAGATAGTGCGTGATGCACAGATGACACTAGACGACGACACTTCGAAGAGCATCACCCAAAAGATGGAGGTTGGCATCGACCAGCGTGAAAAGGGCAGCCCTGTTCGCTTGGTATTTGACCGCACTATGCCTACCGAAACACTATCTATTATAGCTCGCAAGCTTGGCTTTAAGACCACCGATCAGCTTGAACCAGGTAGCCGCTACCATATGATGCGTGATCTGATGAAGTTCCCACGTGTGCGCCCCGAGCTTGAGAACAAAAACCCAAAACCTATGCTCCACCCAAGTATCAACCCTTGGAAAAGCGTCCTTAAAGCTATCAAAAAAGAGGATATTCTACTGTGCTATCCCTACCATACCTTCAAGCACTTTCTTGATCTGCTGCGTGAGGCAGCTGTCGATCCGCTAGTTACTGCAATCTACATTACACTATACCGCACTGCCGACCACTCAAAGGTTATCAATGCTCTGCTCAATGCCGTAAAGAATGGCAAACAAGTGACTGCTATGGTTGAGCTTAAGGCACGCTTCGATGAGGAACAGAATATCGATAACACTGAGCTACTGCAAAAGGGCGGTGTAAAGGTTATCCACTCTGTCGATATGATGAAGGTACACAGCAAACTCGTACTGATTGAGCGCACCGAGGGGAGCAATCCAAAGCGTGGGTATGTGTACGTGGGAACTGGTAACTTTAATGAGGATACTGCCACAATTTACAGCGACTTTGGGCTACTAACCGCCAACGAAGATATTGCTAGCGATGCTCGCAAGGTCTTTGATTTTCTGCTCAATACCCATAAACGATACGACTACAAGCGACTCCTCGTTGCACCTTACGGTATGCGTGATCAAATTAGCGAAATTATCGAAACCGAAATCAAAAATGCTAAAAAGGGTAAGGAGGCATACTTCTGTGGTAAGTTCAATTCGCTCACTGACCTAAAGATGATAAAGCTGCTCTATAAGGCATCGAATGCTGGAGTAAAAATACGCCTTATTGTGCGTGGAGCGTGCTGCTTGGAGGCTGGGGTTAAGGGTATGAGCGAGAATATCGAAGTGCACAGCATCGTTGATAAATTCTTGGAACACGCTCGCTTGATTATTGTTGCAAATGGTGGGCAGGAAAAGAGCTATATCTTTAGTGCCGACCTTATGACACGTAACCTGAATAGACGTGTTGAAGTGGGGGTAGATATTACTTCACCCACTATACACTCTACGCTGGTGGATTACTTCAATATCCAGTGGCAAGATAACGTAAAGGCAAGGCTTATTGCCGCACCATACCTGAATAATTACGTTGACTCTCGTGGCGAGCAACCTCACCAAAGTCAAGAAGAACTATACGACTACTTTACAAAAATCTAAATAATTAATGAACAGAAGAACATACGGGGCAATAGATATTGGATCTAACGCCATTAGACTACTAATTAACTATGTCGAACAAGACGGCAAATCCATCATATACAAAAAGGCAGCATTCGTAAGAGTACCTATCCGCCTGGGCGAAGACGTCTTTAATCAAGGAAAAGTAAGCGACGAAAAAAAAGAAAGACTCGCTAATGCTATGATGGGATTTTCATCGCTGCTTAAGACCTTTAATGTGGATGGTTACAGGGCTTGCGCAACTAGTGCTATGCGTGAGGCTGGCAATGGCGCAGAGGTGATTGACTATATCAAAGAGACTAGCGGAATATCGCTAGAGATTATCACTGGCGAAATAGAAGCCGACACTATCTTTGCTGCTAGCGATAGCGCAGGGATTATGAACCCAACGGCAACATACCTCTTTGTGGATGTTGGGGGTGGTAGCACCGAGGTGACCGTATATAGCGAAGCAAAGAGCGTTGCAAGGGCATCTTTTCCTATTGGTACGGTGCGTATGATTAGCGATGCTGTTGGCAAGGAGTCTTTCAAAGAGTTTAAGGAGTGGTTAGAGAAAGAGGCACTACCCTTCTCTCCCGTGGCAATAGTTGGTTCGGGGGGTAATATCAATAAGGTGCATAAGCTACTCAGCAAAAAGGAGCGTGAGGATATGACCTATGTTGAGCTTAAGATTCTCTACGAACACCTCAAAGATATGAGCTATGACCAACGTGTCAAGAATCTTGGGTTGAATGCCTACCGTGCGGATGTTATTATGCCTGCGATGAAGATATTCCTCACTGCCAGCAAACAGTGCCGCATCAGCCGCATAATGGTGCCAAAGATTGGTCTAGCCGACGGCATTATTCACACCCTAGCGACAAATCAATAGGGGTATCAGAAGTTTTTTTTTAAAAAAAAAATTTGACATAACCACCTAAAATATCGCCTACCATCGTTCTTTTGTGAACAAAAGAACCAAAAAACTTTAATCATTTTAGTCTGCTATACTACAAGCTATAACAAACCTTTGTCTGCTGGTAGTTCAGCTAGACCTACAAAAGCAATAGCCCCCAGCAAGATGTAATCTCACCGAAGGCTATTAAACTCATATTATATAAAGTAACGACCTATTTCAGATAATTCGTTACTGTAGTATTCCTTGACTGTACGTGACTCTTAAGTGTAGACACCGCACTATCAAACTGACTATCATAACTCAAGAACGAACGACCACTCACCTCATTATAAACATAAGTCTTCAAAAGCGTATAGTAATCCGAATAAGTAGTTGTCATTTTAGTAGTTGTAAAGACATTCTGAGTAAACTCATACAAGAAATCATCATACATTTCCTTATACTCATCCACTGCAATTAGATAACTAATCAGCGGCCACGACGAGCTAACTCTACTCAATGAACTAGGTTCAATAGAAGTCATATTTCCACTACCAGACTGGAAAGCCTCGTTATGATCCCAAGGAATCCAAGTTAGCTTAGAGGTTGCAGGGTTATTGTAGATATAGTAATTGTGGCTCATATTGCCGTACACATCCCAATTCTGGATAGTTGTAGTCACTGCCAACCACTTCATAAAAGCTTCGACATCAAAAACACTTTCTAACTGAGTCTTCCACGCCTCTTGGTCAGAGATACGGTTAGAAGCGTGCAATGCATCATACAGCGCACGAGTATCAGCGAATTGAGAATCACCCTCTTTGATATACAACTCCTCTGTATCGTAAGTGCCGTAAGCAAAAGTAGCAGCATCACCGTCAGGTTTGTATAGGTTGCCAGAGTCATTGATAAACTGAGTTGCGATAACAGTATCGTCAACCTCTTCAACAATAGTGTAAAGTCCAAAGTACTGCGATCCCGAACCATAGTCGATATACACCTCGCAGAAAGAAGTATTAGCAGCTGCCATTCCAAATTCACGGAACAAATCCTCTGCAACCTTCTCACGCATAAATGAATAATCGTTGTAGTTATTGTTCAAGTTCAGCTGTTTGAAACCATAGAAGCGTTGATTCTTAAGTGCTGGATAGTCATCCTCGAACTCATCAAAGTCAAGTTTCATTGAGAGCTTCTCATTACCAGATGAGTAAGCAGTACTCAAACTAGAATTACCTTTGTAGCGCACACCAACTTCATACCAATCCTTACCATCATAACTAACCGTACAAGGCACAAAAATAGGAGTAAAGTCAACCTCAGTGGTCAATCCGCCACCGCCTGGCATATTCGGGTTAGAGCTGGTGCTACCAAGATTTGCTTTAAGGTCAGCCCACATTGCATCCCAATTAGTCTTGCTAATAGTCAAATCAATACGCAACACCTTATCTTGAGCAAAAACAATATCAAAGTTAGGGTCAACATCATTCGAGTGAGTTGCAGTAGTCCAGTCTGGGTACTCCGAAGAGTCAGGGTTTGTGCTGCCACCACCTTCGCCACTCTCGCCAGTGTTGTTTTCAATGCTAGTGTTACTTACGCCATCGGTCATTGTATAGAACCAAGTGTACTCAACACCTGCATCAAGTTTGCGACCATACGACTCATAACCACTCTCCCAAGCTGGTAGGTCGATAGTGTCAACAATATCTCCGTTTGCATCCACCAAGTAAATAGTCTCACCGCTAGAGCTAATACCAAACTCAAAATCCGCACCTTTAAAGACTGCAATAAACTCGCCTGCCTTAATGGTAGAGCCTTGTTGGAACAAGTATGCTTCCTCGTCGTAAGAGCTGCCATCATTGATAAAGTAACCACTAATATCAATATCAGAGTCCGTTCCGTTGTAAATCTCTACAAAGTCAGTGTCCGAAGATGATTCATTAATAACAAGTGCCTTGACCACACCATTTTCATCAGGTTCAACAGTTGGATCATCAGGCTCATCAGCAGGGTCACCAGTGTTATTTTCAATACTAGTATTACTTGCGCCATCGGTCATAGTAATAAACCAAGTGTACTCAACACCTGCGTCAAGCGCACGACCATACGACTCATAGCCACTCTCCCAAGCTGGTAGGTCAATAGTATCAACAGTATCTCCGCTTGCATCCACCAAGTAAACAGTCTCACCCTTAGAGCTAATGCCAAAAGCAAAGTCAGTATCCTTGTAAACAGCGATAAACTCACCTGCCTTGATTACTGAGCTCTCAGGGAATAGGTACGCATCCTCATCATAAGTATCAGCATCACTAATAAAGTAACCACTAATATCAATATCAGAGTCCGTACCGTTGTAAATTTCTACAAAGTCATTATCCGAAGAAGATTCATTGATAACAAGTGCCTTGATGACACTATCATCACTAGGGTCATCAGGAATTTCTACTTCTGGTTCATCAGGCAATACCTCCTCAGGGTCACTACACGCAGGAAGTGCAAAACACATTGCCACTAGGGCAACAGCTAGAAAGAATTTTTTCATTTTTTTACTTTAATTACGCCACTCATTAAAGAGAGGACAACACTTTTAACACTTTATCCGCACATAGGTATATGCGAACTACGACAACGAAGGTAAGAAAATAAAACATACTACAAAATATTTTTTTTTAAATATTTGATTAATCTTAAAACAAATTAAGCACAATTAACTTGCCAAAACCAAACCTTTCTACAAAAAAATCTTGCAATTCTGGTAAAAATACACTACCTTCGCTGTATCAAGAGGTGAAAAACAACCAATTAATTAACCAATAAAACTTTCTTTACACTATGAACAAGAAATTACTTAGTGAAGCTATTGGCACAATGGTACTTGTGTTGATGGGCTGTGGCGCAGCTGTATTTAACGGTGGCGCAGGCAGTGTTGCTGCCGTACTTACTATTGCCTTTGCATTTGGACTATCGGTGGTCGCAATGGCATACACTATCGGGGGCATTTCGGGATGCCACATTAACCCTGCAATCACGCTAGGCGTATGGCTTTCGGGACGTATGAGTGGCAAAGAGGCACTAGGATATATGGTGGCTCAGGTGATTGGAGCACTAGCTGGCTCGGCAATAATCTATACCATTGCACAAGGTGTAGGACTAACGGCTATGGGGGCTAATGGCTATGGCGAGGGAATGATGGTAACAGCTCTTATTGCTGAAATCGTCTTTACTTTTATCTTTGTACTTGTAGTGCTTGGAACTACTGCCAAAGAAAATAGTTCACCTAAGCTTGCTGGACTTGTCATCGGTCTTACTTTGGTTCTTGTACACATCGTTTGTATTCCTCTTACTGGCACATCGGTAAACCCTGCACGTAGTATTGCTCCAGCGGTATTCCAGGGGGGAGAGGCATTGTGTCAGTTATGGTTATTTATTGTTGCTCCATTTGTAGGGGCTATTCTATCGGCTATAGTTTGGAGATGCCTAGGTTCATCGAAGTAACATTGTTATAGAATTACATTAAAGGAAGTGAGTAGTTTTTTTGAAGCTACTCACTTTTTCTTTGTAGTTGTTTGCAGTTTGCCCTATATTATGGTTTTGAGAAGTCATACGCCCCCATTAAGCTAGAGCAAACTAAATCAAGAAAGTTTTTTTGTACCTATAGCTTGTAGTATTACAAACTTTCTTTACTTAGTCTGTAATACTACAAGCTATAACTAAAGCAATACAACAAAGCAACCATTAACCAGCAACCAACTTACAAGATTTTGATTATCAAAATTTTTATAGTATATTTGTACTCTAAAAAAAACAAGCAACCTTTGTTACATATATTATGACCCAGAATAAAACCTTATCAATAGTTATCCCAATGTTCAACGAACAAAAAACTATTGGCGAGATTTTAAAACTTATTGACTCGGTATTCTCCCCCTCAAAACTCCCCTTCGAAGTAATTGTAGTGGACGACGGCTCAAAAGATAACTCTGTAGAAGTTGCTCAACAAACCATCAACTCTCTTGGCTCAAACAACTATAAACTGTTCGTATCCGAAAAAAATCAAGGCAAAGGGGCTGCTATTCGTCAAGGCATCAAGCTGATTAATGGAAAATACTGCGTCATACAAGATGCCGACCTTGAGTATCACCCTAGTGACTTAATCACTATGCTAGAGTATATGGAGCAACACCACTTGGAAGTACTCTACGGCTCTCGCATACTAAAGAAGGATAACGTAAGTATCAGCAAAATCTTCTACCTTGGGGGGCGACTAGTAACACTTGCCACAAACATACTCTTCTGGCAAAGGCTAACCGACGAACCAACCTGCTACAAGATGTTCTCCACCAAGCTACTCAAAGAAATACCACTAAAATGCACTGGCTTTGAGTTCTGCCCCGAAGTCACCGCCAAAGTTGCAAAAAGAGGTTACAAAATCAAAGAAATCCCCATATCATACTCACCTCGCACCATTCAAGAGGGCAAAAAAATATCGTGGAGAGATGGAGTGGAGGCTATCTGGACACTACTAAGATACCGATTCTGCAAATAAAAACACAACAGTCAGATGAAACAAAATAAGCCTAAAAACAGAAAGACCCTACGAAACGCCATCGTACTCAATATTCTAGGAGGGCTGGGTGTATGGCTACTAATGGTTACACTTAACAACAACCCTCACTACAACTTTACCTTCAAGATGCTCAGTGATAACTACACCTACATTGACAAGTACAAAGACAAACCTATGGCGGAAAGGTATGTAATGAAGTTCAAACACGGCTACAACGTCTTTAAGAATATTGCCGAAAGAACCCCTAAGGATGCTGTGATATACCTACCCGACGGCAAGGCTTTCACCGACGACGCATACGACTTTAAGGTAACAAGTGACGGAAGTGTTCCCTATATCAAGGGTCTTGCCACAAGGTTTCTCCACCCAAGGAGGGTGGTGCTGGAGTCTGAGTACAAGAAAGACTCTAAGTATAACAGCGAAATCACTCACGTGGTTATTATCAACAAGAGGGGTGCCGAATTACTTCCAAATTTTGATCCTGAATCACTCCCAATCTTTGGCATTATCCCCGTCACTAGAGGGGACTTCTAAAAATTGACCCCACTAAATTTAATAAATAAAAATGGATGTAAAGAAATAGGTTTTGATGCCTTTGGGCGATATTTTGGTTGATTTTTCACCTTTTTATGGTCGAATAGCCCGCTATTAGACCAAAAATGCGGCAAAAAAATAATTAAAAATCTCATCCCAAATTCATATAAATCAGTTTTCAGAAGTCCCCTAAAAAAACAACTAGAACTATGCTACTAACAATAGGAATTATACTAACACTTGCTGTTGGCTTTCTTACTATAAAGAGCTTCAGCAATACCAACGAATTATCCAGCGCAGAAATCATAGGACTCGCATTCCCTATGGGGCTACTAATCGAAGTTATGGTACTAGTGGTTCTTGACTTTGTGAGATTACCGCTAAATATCACCTCTACTCTACTCTTCAACACAACGATTATAGCTGCACTATACTATTTTATTAGTAAACAGAAAGGGCGATTCACCATTCACGTCAGCTGGAAACAAATAAAGCAATACCTCAGCTCAAAAAACATCGTTTGGCTAATGCTACTTGCAATCATTGCATACCTAGAGTACCAAAACTTTGTCAAGTGCATCTACTTCCCCACCGTGGATAGAGATAGCATTGCTGCCTTCGATACGCTAGGCTATGTCTTTGCACAGGAAGGGTGCATCAGCGCATCCTCTATATTCGACCCTAGCTATAACCTTGCTATTAAAGATGGCGGCAGCTACCTTGCATACCCTCCCTTCACCCAAGTGAGCTATGCCTTTGTCTATATCTTTGGGGCAGAGACCTCTAAGCTGATTCCTGCACTACTCTTCCTCTCATTTATATTTGCTTGCTATGGAGTGTTGCAACGTGAGATTAAAGCCACAGGGGCAATGCTCGTAACACTCTTTATTACCATTACCCCAGAGATGATCTCGTTCTCATCCCTTTCGGGCACAAATGTAATACACGCCATCTACGCCTCGCTTGGAGTTATCTATGCACTCAAATGGATACTGAAAGCTCAATCCACCCGTGACACCAACTTTTGGTGCTCAGCACTACTGCTTTCTGCAAACTTTTTGGTGAGATCCGAAGGGATTATCTTTATAGGAGCTACTGGGCTATTTATACTACTGAACTCGATTAAGGCTAAAAGCTATAAGAATATGTTGCTATGGGTGGCTATAACCATAACCCCTGCACTAATATGGAAGCTACACCAAATGCTCACTGGTATGACCACCGAAAGTTTCGTCATAACAGAACTATTCTATGACTCCGAAAAAGCCCGAACCATCTACGGCGCATTTAAGTTCCTATTCACTAACCAAACACTCTTCGGGTGGACATTTATAGTGCTGCTGTGCTCTTGCATTGCAACACTACTCTTCATCAAAAGAGACCCTAGGGTGTGGATTGGCTGGTCAGTATTGTTAATATCAGTTGTGGGCTACGCAATAGTACTATATCAGGTAGACTACGTATGGGACTCGCTTCTTAATGTACTAAACTACTCTGCCAAAAGGTACTTCTTCTGTTTTGTGCCGATTGCGTGGTATTTGTCAGTTACAAACTATCCCGTAAAACAGCTACTAATAAAGATGGACGGCTACCTTAGCCTCAAATAGTAGTCAGTGTAACAAGCCCTGTATCGAGATTAAAGACACCCCCAACAATCTGGATCTTGCCTTGTCGCTCAAGCTCTCGGAGTATTTGGCTACCATTGCGCACGTTTGCCACCATTACATCGACATTATAACCAACAGCACGGCTCTGGAACTCTTTAGAGAAGGGGTCGCCACCATCAGCTTGTGCAAGCTCCACGGCTGGGTGAATCTTGTCAATAAGCTCAGTGAGGTTACCATCCTCTAGTCCTGCGCAGGCAGCATTTACAGCTCCGCAAAACTCGTGACCCAGCACAAGCACAACCTTGCTACCAACATATTTACAGCCATACTCCATACTTGCCAGCATATCCTCGCTCACTACATTTCCAGCGACTCGTGCTACAAACAAGTCACCAATACCCATATCAAAGATAGTTTCTACGGGCACACGTGAGTCGATACACGATAGTACTACAGCCATTGGTGCTTGACCGATGCTGGCAGATTTTGCGAGTTGGGTTTGGGGGTCACGGTTTTTTGTTGAACGCTTTATAAAATTTTGGTTACCCTGTTTGAGCAGAGTTAGCACCGAATCTGGAGAGAGTTTTTCTAGTTCATCAGATTTTAGGATTGCGGACTCTAGTTGACGAACAGTGGTAACTTCTCTGGTTGTACAGGATAGCAGTAGGAAGAATAACGATAGTGTAAGATTAATAGTTTTCATAATTTGTATTATTTTGATAATATGTTTTTATGATACAAATTTCATACAAAACCGAGATAAGTAGTGAAGAAAGAGGTATATTTTAGAGCAGACAATCGGCACGGGTCATTGATTTAGTTATAGCTTGTAGTATTACAGACTAAGTAATGAAAGTTTTTTGGTTCTTTTGTTCACAAAAGAACGATGGTATCAGTCCGCTAGAGCAATAGCAAGGCGGATGCCTTGCCTAAAAATCAAAAGACAAAATCTTTCGGTTGCAAAACCGAAAGCTAGAACAGAC
>JAWXTM010000007.1:0-48528 GCA_044433505.1 Rikenellaceae bacterium | reverse complement strand
CAACCGAAAGATTTTTGTCTTTGATTTTTAGGCAAGGCATCCGCCTTGCTCATTACTCTAGCGGACTGATTCCATCGTTCTTTTGTGAACAAAAGAACCAAAAAACTTTCTTTATTTAGTCTGCTATAATACAAGCTATAACAAACTAAAACAGAGGTACAAAAAAAGGTGCCTACATTGCTGTAGACACCCCATTATGAATTATGCATTATGAATTATGCATTATACATTATTTCACCTCCTCAAACTCAACGTCTTGAGGCTCGCCACTGCCTTGCGACGAAGCATCAGCTCCAGCACCCTGCTGCTGAGTACCTTGCTGTGCTGCACCCTCCTGAGAATAAATATCCTGAGAAGCCGCCTGCCAAGCTCCATTTAATTCAGCTGTGTACTTGTCAATATCATCAAGATTTGCATCCTTGTGCGCCTTCTTAAGGTTTTCAAGTGATGACTCAATAGCACTCTTCTTATCGGCTGGAATCTTATCGCCAAGCTCTTTAAGTTGCTTTTCAGTAGCGAAAATCATACCATCTGCACCATTGATTTTATCAATTTTTTCACGCTCTTTCTTATCAGCCTCTTCATTAGCCTTTGCCTCATCCCTCATACGTTGGATTTCAGCATCGCTAAGTCCGCTACTAGCTTCGATACGGATTTTTTGCTCCTTACCAGTACCCTTATCTTTAGCCGACACATTTAGGATGCCATTGGCATCAATATCGAAAGTAACTTCGATTTGAGGTACGCCACGTGGTGCTGAAGGGATACCATCCAAGTGGAACTGACCAAGCGACTTATTATCACGAGCCATTTGGCGTTCACCCTGTACGATATGGATTTGTACCGATGGTTGGTTATCCGAAGCAGTAGAGAAAGTTTCGCTCTTACGAGTAGGGATAGTAGTATTAGCGTCGATAAGTTTGGTCATAACACCACCAAGAGTTTCGATACCAAGTGAAAGTGGAGTAACGTCAAGTAGAAGAACGTCCTTAACCTCACCAGTAAGCACACCACCTTGGATAGCTGCACCTACGGCAACAACCTCATCTGGGTTAACACCCTTTGAAGGAGCTTTGCCGAAGAATTTATCAACAACCGCTTGAATAGCAGGGATACGAGTAGAACCACCAACCAGGATTACCTCATCAATTTGACTTGCCGAAAGACCTGCATCACGAAGCGCAACCTCACACGGGCGAATAGTAGCTTGAATTAGTTTATCAGCAATTTGCTCGAACTTAGCACGAGTAAGTGTCAATACCAAGTGTTGAGGCATTCCATCTACTGGCATAATATAAGGTAGGTTGATTTCGGTTTGGGTAGAGCTACTAAGTTCGATTTTAGCCTTTTCGGCAGCTTCCTTAAGGCGTTGAAGTGCCATAGGGTCACGGCGCAAGTCGATATTGAATTTACCCATAAAATCTTCCGCCATCCAGTCGATAATAACTTGGTCGAAGTCGTCGCCACCAAGGTGAGTATCACCATTAGTTGATTTCACCTCAAATACGCCATCACCAAGCTCAAGGATTGAAATATCGAAAGTACCACCACCAAGGTCAAACACAGCGATTTTTTGTTCAGTATCTTTTTTATCTAGACCATAAGCAAGTGCAGCAGCAGTAGGTTCGTTGATAATACGTTTAACAGTTAGACCAGCGATTTCGCCAGCCTCTTTGGTAGCTTGACGCTGAGAGTCGCTAAAGTAAGCAGGAACTGTGATAACAGCCTCTGATACCTCTTGACCAAGGTATTCTTCAGCAGTTTTCTTCATTTTTTGAAGCACCATAGCCGAGATTTCCTGAGCCGAGTATTCTCTACCATCAATCTTAACACGAGGGGTGTTACCGCCACCCTTCACAACTTCGTAAGGCACTCTACCCACTTCGTTTGATACTTGATCCCAAGTTTCGCCCATAAAGCGTTTGATAGAGTAGATAGTGTTACGAGGGTTGGTAATAGCTTGACGTTTAGCAGGTTCACCCACTTTACGTTCGTCACCAACAAAGGCAACGATAGATGGAGTTGTGCGGTGTCCTTCGCTGTTAGTGATAACAACAGGTTCATTACCCTCCATTACAGAAACACAAGAGTTTGTTGTTCCAAGGTCAATTCCAATGATTTTTCCCATTTTTGTTTTTTCGTTTTTTTATAGTTATTAAATAAATTATTTTCTCTTTGTACCGAGAGTATCGGACAATTTTTATGCCATTTGATTTTTTGCTATATTTTGATTACTTTTGTACAGAAATTGGCTTTATTAGCCCCTTTAAACTGACAAAAACTGACAAAATATGACAGATATTCTCTTTATAGCCGCTATGCCCGAGGAGGCACGAGCAGTGCGTGATGCCTTTGGAGACAGGTATCCAATAGTGTTGAGCGGTATGGGTAATGTGCCCACTATGGTTCGTGTAGCGCAGGCTGCCAAGAAGTATTCGCCAGAGTTGATTGTGCAGGTGGGTATTGCTGGTGCGGTGGATAAGAACTTGAAGGTGGGTGATGTGGTCATAGTGCGTGAGGATAGTAATACCGACCTTGGGGCGTATCGTCCCGAGAGCAATAGCTTTGAGGCTTTTGAGCAGGAGTTATACACAAGTGACTTTAGTGCAGAGGGCTTTAAGAGTGTTACGGCACGCACTGTGACTTGCGCTTGCACACCTTTCCAGAGCCACGGCAAGGAGATTGAAACTATGGAGGGTGCAGGCTTTATGGCTGCGGCACAGTCGCTGGGCATACCCTTTGCTCAGATTCGTTCGATTTCGAATTTTACGGACGATGATAGCGGTGATTGGCAAGAGGCAGCAGGCTTTAGGGCACTGACTGAGGCATTGAAGGTGATTTTCGGGGATTATCAGAAAAGAGATAACCTAGAGGTATTAAAAGAGAAATTACTTTATATTGATAATTTTCCTATCGAGGGAGTGCAATTCGTAGATGCCCTACCGCTACAAAGCGATCCAGAGAGCAGAAAGATGCTAGAGGGGGAACTCTATAATAGGATTTCTCATATTCAGGGGGAGTGCCTTATTTTAGCACCCGAGGCACGTGGCTTTATCCTCGCACCGCAACTTGCCGATAGACTCTCTGCACCATTCATCCCACTTCGTAAGGCAGGGAAGTTGCCTCCGTCAGATTCATTGCAGAGTATTAGTTATACAAATGAGTATGCCTCAGGAGTCTTTGAATATGATTTACACGCTTTAGATACTACCCGTCGCACTCTTATCGTTTATGATGATATACTTGCCACTGGCGGCACGGCACTTTCGTGTAAAGATGCAATGGCGTGCGCTGATATAGTATATCTTTTTATTGCAGAGATTGAGTCACTGGGTGGTCGTAAAAGGTTGCTTGACAATGGTATCAAAGATTCAAACATTATTTCGTTATTTAAAATATAGTATAATAATATGAAACGCTTTTTATTATTTCTTTTATTAGTAGTGTTATTACCACTAGAGTCAATGGCGCAGCGTGAGGTAGTCTCGCTCAATCGTTCGTGGACATTTACCTACGGATGGCAGAAGAGCCTCTCTAGAACATCCTCTGAACCCGTCAACATTCCTCACACTTGGAACCTTGATGCGCTCAGTGCCAAGCAAGATTACTACCGTGGGCAGGGTAACTATACTCACGAATTCACAGCTCCCCTAGAGTGGCAAGACACCAAAAGGGTCTATCTTCGTTTCGAGGGGGTGAATAACCGTGCTGAGGTCTACCTTAATGGCTACAGACTCGGTGAGCATAAGGGTGGCTATACTGCCTTTGGGTTTAATATCACGCCGCTACTGAACTACGGCAAGAGCAATACCATCTGGGTACGTGTCAGCAACTCGATCGACCTAGATATTATGCCGCTAGTGGGTGATTTCAACCAATATGGCGGCATTGTGCGTGATGTAGATCTTATCGTCACTCCGCTAGCACACATTGCCAATACAGAGTATGCAGCAACGGGTATTAAGGTCATACCTGAGTCTGTAAGCGATGCAAATGCCTCTATGGTAGTGGAGTATCAAGTGGCAGGTGTTTCGGGAAGCGAGGCTGAGGTAAAACTTAGACTCCTTGCGGCTGATGGTATGCCACTGGACAGCACCTCTAAAAAAGTGAGAATCGGAATCGAAGGCTTTACTACCTCACAGTGGAAGCTAAATATCAGCAATCCACACCTTTGGGATGGTGTCAATGACCCCTATATGTACGATGTTGAGGCAGTGGTAACCTCTCAGCTTAGCTCCTCTAAAAATAAAACTGCACAACGTGATAGTATTACTGAAAGCTTCGGTGTGCGCTACTTTGGGGTTAATAGTAATAATGAATTTACACTCAATGGTAAGCCTTATGAGCTGCGTGGGGTGACCCGTGTGGAAGATGTGGCAATGCTCGGTAGTGCTATGTACGATGAGCAGCACAGACTCGACGTGGAACTTATCCAAGAGATGGGCGCAAATGCCGTAAGAATGATGTACTACCCAAATAATAAGTGCTTTGTGGAGCTATGTGATAGAGCAGGTATTATACTCTGGGCTGACCTGCCATTTACTGGTGCTGGCGACTATCGTGACACTGGGTTCAATGATAGCGACAACTTTAAAGATAATGGCGAGATGCAGCTCCTTGAGATGATTGAGCAGTACTATAACTCTCCGTCGGTTCTCTTCTGGGGGATATTTAATGAGCTTAATCAACGTAGCAATGACCCTATAAATTATGTTAGATTCCTTAATACTGTTGCCAAGGAGGAAGACCCATCACGCTTAACTGTAGCTGCTAGCAACCAGGATGGCGCATTGAATTTTGTGACAGACCTTATTGGTTTTAATCAGTATATGGGGTGGAAGAGTGGTATGCCAGATGATATTACAGCGTGGGCAGAGATTGTGCGTAAGAATTGGCCTGAGCTAAAGGTTTCGCTATCAGAGTATGGGGCAGGTGCGAGTATCTACCAACACGAAAGCAATCCAGCTAAACCTAAGATCAAGAGCTATTGGCATCCCGAAGAGTGGCAAACTGCTGTTCACGAGGGCTATTTGAGTTCTTTGAAGGATAAGGGGTTCTTTTGGGGGACTTTTGCGTGCAGTATGTTTGATTGGGGTGCTGCGCATAAGCATCAGGGCACTCGTGCAGGTATCTCTGATATGGGGTTAGTTACCTTTGATAGGGGAGTAAGGAAGGATGCTTTCTATCTCTATAAGGCAAATTGGAATAAAGAGGTGAGCTTTGTCTATATTGCTTCTCGTAGGTATAAGGTGAGGCATAATCTAGTGGAGGATATTAAAGTCTTCTCGCCAGACAAGGAGGTGATTCTTACAGTAAATGGCAAGGAGTTAGAGCCTGTGGAAAATAATGGCATAGGAGTCTTTTTGTTTGAGAAGTGCCAGTTGCAGAGGGGGCGTAATGTGATTGAGGCTCAGAGTTCGATCGGTGATTACGACAGGATAGTTTTCGAGGTTGAGTAACCCGAACAGCGTACAGATTCCTAGTGATAGGGAGTTTTAAAAATTAACCAATAAAAATAATAAAAGCTATGAAAGTAGGTGATAAAGTGCCTGATATGTTGGGCGTTAACCAAGATGGTAAAGAACTAAGAGTTAGTGACTATAAGGGCAAAAGGCTTGCTCTGTACTTCTATCCAAAGGATAATACTTCGGGGTGTACTGCCCAAGCGTGCTCCCTGAGAGATAGCTATGGCGAGCTGCTCAAGGCAGGCTTTAGTGTAGTGGGGGTGAGTATTAATAGCGCAGCCTCGCACCAAAAGTTTATTGCCAAGAATGAGCTGCCATTTGATTTGATAGTGGACGAAGAGCATAGGCTTGCCGACACATTTGGAGTGTGGGGCGAGAAGAAGATGTGTGGAAAGACCTATATGGGGATGTTCCGCACGACATTTATCATAGATGCTGAGAGTGGAGTAGTGGAACGTATTATGACCCCTAAGCAGGTGAAGACCAAGGAGCACGGTGCTCAGCTGTTGGGTCTTTAGTTAAGATATTAGGGGGCTATTTTTAGTAGCCCCCTATATTTTTGTGTGGTCGTTAGTCGAGCGTGTAGTTAAGAACGCTGGCAATAGTGCGTTTTACACCATAACTATCTTCAGTGTCGTATTGAGCAGTTCGCACATCAAGTTCTATTTCATCTAGCATTGCACTTGTGACAATATGCTCTTGAGCAAGCCCATTAGGATACTCAAGATTAAGAGAGATGATGTGATTGTCATTATCACCAAATAGCATCGGGCAATACACATCAAATGTAAGCACCTCAGGCAAGAATGCATCGCATTTATTTGTATATTGGCTATCAATGTTTGAAGGTAACAATACTGAAAGGGCAAAAGGGAGGACTTGGTTAGAAGAGTTTATTTCATCGGAAAAGATATACTTATCAATATCGAACCAAGAAGAGAAGGCATAACTTGTAACATCATAATAGATAGCTTGGTCGACACCATTAACCCAATATTGGTCATAATTTCCTGTTAGATTAACGAGATATTCATTTTCGGAATTAATATCCGCACTAGATATTTCTTGTAAGAAATCAGACCCATCACTATTAGTTACCTGAAGATAAACACACCACGAAAGATAGGAATTCATTAGAGGAGTAGTGTCAGCAGCACTAGAGTCATTAAGTGTATCACTCGCATTTCCTACATTAGGATTGTCAATATCAACAACATTATTATTGTTGCACGAGAAGAATATAATTGCAATACCTAGTACCGCAAAAATAGTATGTAAATATTTTTTCATAGCGTTTTTTGTTTTTTAGGATTAATACTAGTCAAGGCTGTATTCCAGTATTGAAGTATAATAAAATGTGTCAGAACGTTGAATGTTTGACACCTTTAACGGCTTACCGTCAACTGAGCCACTAACGACACGATTAGTCCAATTCTTTTTACCATCATAATCGAAATACAAAATAACCTCATGTATCTCATTATCGCCAAAGACTGTAGGGCAGAACCACTGATAAGTTACGTATGGAGGGGTTCCGTCACTGTCTAAGCAATAAAGACAAAACGATAGTGAACTCATATCTTCATTGAAGCCTGTACCTTCGTGAATGCTCAGCCAACGATCATTGTTCTTGTCACTTTCTTCAACTTGCTGAGCAAGCCATAGGTAAGTATCGTCAGATGATTTTACAGTAAGATTGTATTTGTTATCATCAATCAGTAGGCTTTCTTGTAAGAAATCTCCAACAAAGTCGTCAGTATTATTATCACTAATAAACATACATATCTCATAGTAACCCATATATGAATTTTCTTCTTTTTGGCACGAGGTAAATCCGATTAGTGTAAATACAAAAAGCGAGGCGAATATTATTTTTTTCATAGCGTTAAAGCGTTTATTTAGTTAACATTATAAATTGATGGAGGTATAACAATTACAGGAAGAGAATCTATAGGAATAAAATCAACTATACCATCATCGTCGTCGATGTCATTATTATCGTCTTCGATGTTGTCTTCTGGGCGTATTATTTGCATTGCTTTAGTATTGTGAACATAGTAATCTCCCGTTGAATCATTTACAGGATATAGATCTTCATACCATCCATTTCCACTGTATAGACCCCAGCCCCAATTATGATGGTAAGTTGTCTTGTTGTAATAGTAATCACTATAGGAGTCATTTTGGTCAGAATAGTAGTAATCGTTAGAGCTAGTTTTCTTAATTGTATATAATTTGTATATTTTAGTTTCATCATAAGAAGTTGCTCCTGAACATAGCCATGCGTGTCCATCGTCAAGGAATATGAAACCACTAGATTGTCCTCTCAAATACACAGGTCTTTTGTAATTAATGATCTCATTTTTTACGCTCAAATCAGAATCTTCATATATTTCAGTCGTATAACCATAGTTATTGAGAGCATCAGAAGCCTTATTTATCGTTGAACTTGATCCATTCGCTCCATACTTTGTTTCTGCTGCAACACCAACATCATAAACGAACTGACTACACTCGATACCCTCTTCTGCAATTGCATCCCAATCAAAATAATTTGGATACCTATGATAGTTCATAATTTGAGTCATTGCAATCGCAACGCATCCAGCAGGATCCTCATCCGGAACGCAATCATTATAAATACCTCTCTGGTACCAATTTGTTGTTACGAGTGGACCTACTTCTTTATACTCATAAGTTGGTTCAATTACAACTATTGCATATTGTTCTGGACAACCATAATAAGTTGCTGCACTTTTGAATAATGAAAGAGTATAACTTGGCAAGGCATTTGTTGCTTGTGATAGTGGATAAGCTGAATACCCTGACTCTGCACCATATTGCCCCATCTTCTCGTTAAATGCCGCATACATATCAGGGTCACTATAGTCGCTTGTGTTTGAAACAATAACATCATCTACAATACCAAGAGCTTCTTGGTACTCCATCCACTCTTGACTAATTGCAAACTGCTCCTCATCACTGAGTAATTCAGTGTTCTCATAAGCAGTACATAAATCACTCACCCAAATAGATAGTCCACTATTATCAATTACGGATACATCAAATGCCCCCGTATCATTGTATGCCAAAATTGGGTTCAACTGTGTTGTGGCACTGACCAAGCAGAATCCACCATCCTCATAGTTAACAACATAAGCGATAATTTCGCCACTTTCGTTGGTGATGACTTCCTGCTCGCTTCCACTACGTGTCGCAGTACTTACCATTGGTGTCTTTTGAACTTTGAACTGCTTCTCGCTAAATAGAACTGCTACCGTTTGAGCATCGCTCGCCGTCAATGATTCCAAACCAAATGGAATCCGCTCTACTGAATTTTGAAGCATACTTTTTTCTTGCACTGGAGCTTGTTCAGAAAATTGTTCAACTTTCTGACAGCTTGTTAGAACTATCAGTGCTACTAACCATACGTGTAAAATTTTTCTCATAGCGTAAATTTTTTATGGTTAAACATTTAAGAGGATTAACCCCCTCCCTGCTGCAAATTTAATGCATTTGTATGACAAAAACAAATTTTCGTAGATTTTTTTGCGCTTTTTTGCGCTTTTTATATTATTAGTTCACTTTTGTATTGTATAACTAAAATCACCGACCCTCAACCATCGGAATTTTTAAACCACAGTGCGCTAGTAAAAAGATTTTGAAATTCGACTTTTTATTTATACTTTTGCGCAATTCTAAAACTATCCTTAAAATATTGCTTGAAAGATGATTACATTTACAGTCGCACTACTCTTACTCATTGGTGGCTACTTTACCTACGGAAAATTTGTCGAAAAAATCTTCGGACCAGACAAAAATCGCAAAACACCTGCCATCACACAAGCCGATGGCGTAGACTTTATTGCGATGCCAACCTGGAAAATCTTTATGATTCAATTCCTCAATATCGCTGGGCTAGGACCTATCTTCGGCGCAATTATGGGGGCTAAATTTGGCGTGGCTTCTTACCTGTGGATAGTCTTAGGTACAATATTAGCAGGTGCCACTCACGACTATATCTCAGGAATGCTCTCGCTTCGCCATAATGGCGAAAGCCTGCCAGAGGTCGTGGGACGCTACCTTGGTATTACTGCTAAGCAGTTGATGCGTGGCATATCAATCCTATTGATGGTGCTTGTTGGGGCAGTCTTTGTGTCGGGCCCAGCTGGATTGCTAGAGTCCTTAACTCCTGGATTTCTAAATGTTACATCTTGGATAGTAATAATCTTTGCATACTATTTCTTAGCAACATTCCTGCCAGTCGATAAAATTATTGGTAGGATATATCCTGCCTTTGCTGCGGCACTACTATTTATGGCACTAGGGGTGCTCTTTATGATCTTTTGGCACCAACCCGACCTGCCTGAAATAACTACTCTAGGGAGTGTAGAGCACCCAGATATGCTTGATATTTTACCATATATGTTTGTGTCGATAGCGTGTGGGGCAATTAGCGGTTTTCACGCTACACAGTCTCCAATGATGGCTCGTTGTATGAAAAACGAAAAGTATGGTCGCCCTATCTTCTACGGTGCAATGGTTGCCGAAGGTATCGTTACGCTGATATGGGCTGCTGCGGCGATGAGCTATTTCGGTGAGCACGGAATGGCAGAAAACAATGCCGCCATAGTAGTCAATGATATTACTTATAATTGGTTAGGTGCATTTGGTGGTGTTCTTGCACTTTTGGGTGTGATTTTAGCACCGATTACTACTGGCGATACAGTGTTGCGCTCCGCAAGACTTATAGTTGCAGATATGTTTCACATAGATCAGCGTAATCTTTTAAAGCGTATCTTGGTGTGTTTACCGATTTTTGGTATTACCTTGGGGCTGTTGATATATAGTATTCAGGATGCCAATGGTTTCAATATAATTTGGCGTTATCTATCTTGGCTCAACCAGCTGCTTGCAGTCTTCACACTTTGGGCTGTGACAGTCTATTTGGTTCAGCAAAACAAGTTGTATGTAATTACCCTTGTTCCAGCACTCTTTATGACAGCGATTTGCTCAATATATATCTTTATGGCACCCGAGGGTCTTGGTTTATCAAAGTGGTTAAGCTACGGTATAGGTGGTGGATTGACTTTGGTGTCGATGGTGTGGTTTGCAGTATGGCAGGCTCGTTACAGAAGGGGCAGAATCTAGTTATCTATACTCCAACTGATGCAATATAACAAAAGAAGGTGACCCTAAGTCAGGAGTCACCTTTTTTATTGTGTTATAGATTATAAAGTTAGTCTACGAAAGTATAATCAACTGATTCTCCTAGTGGACAAACAACAGCGTTATTTATATAGTAAAGTGAGCTGTCGTTGTAGCTATTAAGAATAAATGCAGCGATTTTTACAGAAGTTCCCTCTGGTAGTGAAGACATTCCAGTGAAGTTGTAAGTGTATGTTTTGGTAAATACAGCACCAGCCTTTAGCTCACCTAGATAGTCGCCACCACTTGTTTCTTGCAAAGTAGCGTATAGTACATTGTCTTGAGTGTAGTTAGGGTCAGATGAACCTGTCTGTGTTTCGCTATATCCGTCAACTAGAAGTGCCACCACGATTGAGTACTTGTTTTGCTCGGTAATTGTAGTTTCAACACTAACAGTAACTTTGTCATTTTCATCAATATCTGTATCTATTTTTAGTCCCGATGTAGTAGGGTTGTCAGCCGTTGCACTAGCGATGTAAGATTTAATTTGAGATACACTAGCCGTAGTAGTTTTGTATTTGGTATTTGCATCAATCACAACTGTAGGAAGGCTAGAGATGCTAAAGTAGCTTAAGTAGTAGTATGAAGCAGTAGTAGCGAGAACATCGTTTGATTGTAGTGCAATTTCAACGATTTGGTCAGGCATATCTTCTTCGACAGCATCTATTACAGAACTCATTGTAGGGCAGTATGTACACCAAGTAGCAGTAGCTTTGAAGATAACGCTACGGCGTAGAAACTCGCCAATTTCTAGAGGTTCGTCACTACCACCGCCACTAGGGTCGTCGCTATCACTTACAGTAACAGTAACTTGGTTATCGGTAGTTGCACTGTTATAGGTAGCATTAAATGTAAAGTCACCAGCAGTTGTTGAGCTAAATGTGTAACCAGAGTGATCGGTAATACCATTAGTAATATTTACGATTTGAGAGTTCGCAGTTACATCTTCGCCATCAAGAGTAACGGTGAAGGTAACGCTTTCGCCAACAGCAACCGAGGTGCTGCTTACATTAATTTTTAGTCCATTGTCACTGCTCTCCTCACAAGAGATGCAAAAGACTGAAATTAGTGCACACAGAAGTGCCAAAGAATACTTTTTCATATTTTTAAGTGTTTTTTTAATTTGTTTGCTGTTTTAGTTATTAACTAGTTTTAGTTATTTGCTAGAATAAGATTGTTAACTGAAGGTTTGCACCAGTATAGGCAGGTTGCATACGACATACGCCACCCGAGCAGACGATTCCCTCACGATTGCGACCATAACTTGCCGCAACTCGTAGTATAGAGTACGTATAGCTAGCTCCTACCGAGTAGTAGTGAACTTTAGTGTCGCCAACGTTGTACATATCGCTTAGGTAAATGCTCCATCTTGGAGCAAAGTTAGCTTCCACGAGTGCCGCAGCCCAATCCTTCTCTAGGTCATCAGAGAAGAGGTATTGAAGTTCGAGGCGCATCGAGAACTTGCGAGTGAATTTATAGATATTTTCCAGTACTAGAACGTCTATTACATCATAGTTTTCGCTATCGCCCTTGTCTGGTGACATCTCTTGGTGAGTGTACAGAAGTTTGGTTTTAAACTTTCTGTTCCAGGTTTTGTCCAAGTTTAAATTAAAGTCAAAGTATGTAAGGTGATCTTTGTCATAGTTCTTCAGGGTGCTTGCAAGTGCATAGTAAACCGAGCCATTTGCGTGTACCTTAAAGCCGTATTTGCCACCAAGCGTAGTTCCCTTTTTGAAGTTATAGAATATATCCATCTGTCCACCCATTTCCCCTTTTACATTGGCGGTGTATGGGTTATAGGCAGCGAGCATATAGGTCTGAGGTTGCACCAGTGCTGGGATATAGTTTAGGGTATTGCCTGCTAGCACTTCGTCAGTGGTGCGGTATGCTTGGTTTTGCATATTCTCTAGTCGGCGGAATGTACCCAAAACAGTCAGTCCACTTTGCGAGTAATTTACCTCAACCAGCTGTGCGTTACCACTTTTAAGTTCATACTCGTAGTTGCTATTATTAAGGTACAAGTCTTTGCCTTTACCCACATACTCTCCTTTCAAAGAGAGACCTCTCCACTGGTAGTTTAGCCTTGCCGAATAAGAGAAAAGGTCGTTTTCAAGTCCTAGTGCATCGGGACCTTCATTTATCCAAAGCATCCCATCAGGGAGTCCATCTTCTAAGCGGTAGAGTCCGCTACCTTCTATCGAGAGGGAGTGTTCGCTAGTAGGGAAGAGTAGGTTCGACACAGACAGCGACGCATCCCCACCAAAGATCTGTGTCGAGGTGTAGTCGTTGAATAGTGAGCCAGCAAAATCATATCCAGCACCTGTTGAGTGTAAGTAGTCACGAGGGAAACCATACACGAACTTAGCCGAGAAGGTGTTGTCCTTAGTATTATAGGTAGCACGTGCGCCACCAATAGAGTTATTGAAGCCGAGTTGGCGGTCTTCCCACGAACGGAAGAGTAGTCCGCTACCGAATTGTTCGTAGTAGTCACCAGCAGTTACCGACCAGTTTGAACCTTGGTACGAAACGTACTTCATCGGTACACCAATACCCTCTAGGCGAGTTTCGTATCCTTCGATAACTTGTGGGTAGTATTCAAGTTGAAGCCCTGCGCTAAATCCACCTATGGTGTAATCTAGCTTAAGGTAGTTATTCGAGCCGTAAGCTGGCGATGGAGCAACTGCACCAGTAGCGTCGTCCGATACATAGTAAACAGTGCTTGACTCCAGACTACCAGTAATCTTACCGAGATCTTTTTTCTTTTTCTGTTCAGTGGTAGAGGTCTGTGTAGAGTCGGCAGCAATGGTCTTTTCAGCCTCTGCAATAAAGCTCGGCTTTTCAGTAGCAGCAAGGGCATCTTGTGCAAATAGTAGCGTTGCAGTAGCTAGCAATATATTAGATAATCTCATAGAATTGTGCTGTGAAGATTATTTTAGTTTACGAACTTTGTCGAATAGGTCTTCCTCGCTACCAGGAGTATAGCCAGTGTGAGTGTAGACTTGTTTACCATTTTTGTCAAAGACAAAGACTTGTGGTGTTAGCACAACGTTCATTGCACGTTTGAGGTCTTGGTTTACGTCGTAAAGGGAGATAAAGTCGCTCCAACCACGTCCGTCAACCAATGCACGAGCACGCCCAGTCGAGCGGCTATCGTCAATAGAAATGATAATGATTCTAAAAGGCACTTCTTCCACCCAGTCAGGATAGCACTCCGAGAAGGTGTCAATCTCTTTGATACAAGGGCTACACGAAGTATCCCAGAACGATACAATAAAAGGTGTTTTGCCATCAACCAGCGATGCGGTACTGATGGTTTTGTTACTGTGGTCTTGCACTTTGACGTTAGGCAGTTCTTGAGCATTTGCTACGCATAGTGTAAATGCAATAATAATGAGAGAAATTGCTTTTTTCATTGTTATTAAAGTAGTGTTTTATTTTGTTTTAGTATAATTGATTTAGCTCCATTTTATGCAAAGGTATAAAAAAAAATGTAAAATCCAACAAATTTATTCAGAAGTTGCTATTTAATATTAAACTGTAAATAAAGTTTCGAAGAAAACTAAAAAAATGTGGATAAATATTTGGATTAAATATATTTTTTACATATTTTTGTGGTATTATTGCTTGCGTTTATGGAAATTAATAGGGGTCTATTATTGAAATTTAATAATAACTCTGTGGGCTATGAAAATAAAATTAAGTGATATATTTACAATTAATACAATAAACACACAAAAAAAACACAAAAATGAAAAAAACTTACTATTTGTTCACTATCGGACTATCTCTGCTAGTGATGCTAAGCGGATGTAAATCAGCCGAAGAACCTTTTGATGAGCCAGTCAATCCTACTGACGAGGCGACAATTAGCTACACGCAAGGGACGGTTGAGATTACTAACTCCTCTTTCTCTGTTACGACTGCAAATATTGATGCTATTGCATACTTGCTGACCGATGACACCTCTATGGAAGCTCCCTCTGCCGAGGATCTATTTGCAACGGGTCTGGGTACTATGTTAGATATTTCTGATGGAACTACTACCGTTGAACTTAAAAATCTTGCCCCAACTACTTCGTACCAACTCTTTGTTGCGGCGCAAGTCGTAGATGCTGACTCGCAGGATGCTGTCTATATGGAGCAAGTGTGGAACTCAACCTTTACAACAAAAGCATACACTGAAATGATTACTGTTCTTCCAGCAGATAATAACTATAGCATTAAGTTCCACGTTGAGGTGCCTCCTGGAGATACTATTAACTATGCCGTTATGACACGTGACGTGTATATCACTTGGCAAAGTTATATGTGGTGTGATGCTGACCTACTTTCAGGGCATAAGGGTGGCAATGGCTCTGATGCTACATTGAACCTATTGACAGAATCTACTGATATTGTCTATGATGGCTATGAGAGCGAAGATTATGATACTGGTGAGATTTACACAGTGACCCCAACTCCTGGCGAAGCATACCAAATCCTTGCAGCGAAAGTTACTGCTTCAGGGGTAGATTACTATGGTCGTGAAACAATGGCTCCTCCTTTTGATTATGTTTCGTGGATTAATGAGGCTTGGGCAGACCCTTTACTTGCTGATAGCTACTGGTTGACCGAGTATCACGCTAGCATTATGACCAATATTACTCCTCCTACAACTCTTGAGGGTAAGGATGCTGAAATTGATGTAATTTACCATACTACCAAGAGCATTTCATTTGGCGTGACTCCAAATGCTGATGCCTTGATGTACTCTGTTTGGTACTATACGCTGGATAATTACAACCAAATGGTTGAGGCATTTGGCTACGATGGCTTTATTAACTTTAGTACTAATGGTGGTGAAATATATGGTAATGAGCCATTCTCATTCTCAGTCTCTGACCTTGAGCAGGGCGTGAGCTATAAATTGGTTGTGATTGGTAATATGTCTAACGACGGACTCTTTAATACTGTTCAGATTGTTGACTTTACGGCTGCCGAGTCTACGCTTTCTGTTCCAGATATGTTGGTTACCCCAATCACAGCTCCTGAAGGCTACGAGGAATCAGCGTGGGAGGTGTGGTACAATGTTAAGTGCGTGAGTAAAGATGTTACTTCGATTATTTATCTAGCTAATTCGGTTTCTGAATTTGAGGAGTACACTGCCTATGGAATGACTTATAATGAGATGATTACTCTATATGGTAATGCCGAATCGACTGCTTATACAATGGATGCAATTAATAGCGATGAGGGTTATAACTTTATGTTTGGCTCTTGGGAAGAGACTGAAAATATGCTAGTTGTTGCTGGGGTAAACGCAGAGGAGGCTGCCTCTAATGTCGATGAGGATGAAGGTGCTATTGCTTATAACACTACTATTGCAGAGCCTGCTCAACCACGTGTGGAGTCAGATTTGTTCGAGTCATTGCTTGGTCAGTGGCACGTGAAGTTCAAGGCAGTTCAGGAGTTCGACGCAACAACCTACGAACCTGTTCTTTCTTCTGAATACACTTACCTAGATGTTAATATCGTTGCGGCACCTGAGTACCCAACAACTATGCCTAGCGATGTCTATGCGCTTTACCCTAATCTAACTACAGAAGAGGTGGATGCTCTCTATCAAGAGTTTATTGCCGAGTCGGAGAAATTCGAAGGTAAGATTTATGGTCAAAATAGACTCCTAATCGAAGGCTTTAATATCAATGATCTTGCTTGGAGCGATGCTTACACCTATCGTACTCCTTGGGATCTGTTTGTTTCTACTGAGTATAGTGCAGCAGTAACGGTTTCAGACCTGTTCTACGACTTCGGCCCTAAGTGGTACTTGCAAATCGATGATAATGATGTTGTGACTGTTCCTGCGGATATTAATAAAATTGCTCCGATGGTGAATTATAACTACAACTCAGCAAATATCCTTGCTATTGGTGCTAATACATACAATGCTGATGTGACAGAGTTCGAGACTTCAATTTCTGAGGATGGCAATACAATTTCGATTCTGCCAAGCACTCAGTCTGCTGAAATAGATGGTTTCTATATGGATGTAGACTATATGTTCTCGGTGGGTCTAATTTATTATGGGTATGCTTATCCAACTGTTATGTGTGCTGAGATGGAGCTTGTTAGGGGAGCTGCTCCTGCTGCACTTTCTGCTCCATACAGAGTTAGTTATGATAAGATAGCTACAGATGTTAAGGTGAAGACTCAACACAGAAAGACCTCGCTTAAGGGTGCTGTGAATTATGGTACTGAAAGAAGAGAGATAAGTAGTTTTGACTATGCTGACTACCGTAACACTATAAAATCTAAGTTAGGAATATCAGAGAGATAGTCTTTTATCTATTTGCATAGTGCTCTGCTATTGTGAAGTTCACGTGGGAGAGCCGTTTTTGAAGAAGTGTCCTTACTCGTGTGAGTAGGGATACTTTGTTTTTCTTTGGGTAGCGGAATGACGAATTAAAAAATTGCAAACTTAAAATAATTTTATTACCTTTGCTTTGTAAATCAAAAGGGGACATCTAAAAACTGACCCCCAAAGAATAAGGCTATAGAATAATAATTAAATAAAATGGACAGATAAGAACGGTTTTGTATGCCCTTGGGCGATATTTTGGTTACTTTTTCACCTTTTTATGGTCGAATAGCCCGCTATTAGACCATAAATGCTGCAAAAAATTAATTCAAAATCTCATCCCAAAATCATACAAATCAGTTTTTAGAAGTCCCATAATCAAAAAAAATATAAAATGAAACTACTAGAAAATAAAGTTGCTCTGGTTACAGGTGCAGCTCGTGGTATTGGAAAGGCTATCGCTCTGGAGTTTGCCAAAGCAGGCGCAGATGTGGCCTTTACTGATATGGCTCCTGCCGAAGCTATCGAAGCTACTGAAAAAGAACTCGCTGAATACGGCACTAAAGTAAAAGGATATAGCTCAAACGCTGCCGATTTTGCAGCCTCTGACGCTACTGTTAAAGAGATTGCTAAGGAATTTGGCAGAATCGACGTCCTTGTAAATAACGCTGGCATCACTCGTGACGGTCTTTTGATGCGTATGAGCGAAGAACAGTGGGATATTGTTATCGGTGTAAATCTCAAGAGTGCATTTAACCTTACAAAGGCTGTGACTCCTATTATGATGAAGCAACGTAGCGGTTCGATTATCAATATGAGTTCGGTTGTGGGTGTATCGGGTAATGCTGGTCAGGCTAACTACTCTGCTTCGAAGGCGGGTATGATTGGTCTAACTAAGAGCGTTGCTCAGGAGCTTGGTTCACGTGGAGTTCGTTGCAACGCTATTGCACCTGGCTTTATCGTAACTGAGATGACTGCTCAACTTCCAGAGGAAGTGCGTAATGAATGGGCTAGCAAAATCCCTTTGCGCAGGGGTGGTACGCCTCAGGATGTTGCTAATGTATGCATCTTTCTTGCTAGCGAACTGTCGAGCTATGTTAGTGGACAGGTTATCCACTGCTGTGGCGGTATGAATACCTGATAATTGCACAGGCAAAAGAATTTTAAAGAAGCACGGTTCAAGAATTTGCTAGAGCCGTGCTTTAAAACTTTTTGTTATGATTAGTATTAATCAACTAAGAGATAAAGTTTTAGGTGGAGAATCAATAGATAAACAGGAGGCTCTCTTTCTGGCTTATAACGCTCAAACTCAAGAACTTGAAGGTGCAGCGCAAAGTATTACTGAAAGTATGGCTGCAACGAAGTTCGACCTTTGCTCCATTATCAACGCACGTTCGGGACGCTGTAGCGAAAATTGTGCGTGGTGTGCTCAGTCGGCGCACTTTAAGACGGGTGTGGAGAATTTTGGCTATGTAGGAGTAGCTAAAGTTCTAGAAGCAGCTAGGCTTTGTGATGAGCAGAGCATCCATCGTTTCTCGATCGTAACTAGTGGACGAGGCGAGAGAAGCGACGAATTCCCATTGATACTTCAAAGTGTCGAAGCACTGCGCAAACAGACCAATCTAAAGGTGTGTGCATCGCTAGGTCTGCTTAGTGATGTGCAGTTCGAAGCACTATATAATAGTGGTGTTAGGCGTTATCACTGCAATCTGGAAACCTCCGAAAAATACTTCCCGAACCTCTGCTCTACCCACACTTTTCAAGATAAGATAAGGGTGTTGAATATCGCAAGAGAGGTTGGCTTTAAGATCTGTTCAGGAGGGATTATTGGTATGGGAGAGAGTATGGAGGACAGGATTGATATGGCATTTTCGCTCCGTGAGGTTGGTGCGGACTCTATTCCGCTCAATATCCTGCAACCAATCAAGGGCACTCCCCTCGAAAATGCAGCACCACTCAGTGACGATGAATTAGTTAGAACTGTTGCAATTTACCGCTTTATTCACCCTAGCGCATATTTGCGCTTTGCTGGGGGGCGCAGCACTATTTCAGAGGGTGCGCTAAGGCGTGCCCTGAGAGTTGGCGTAAATGCAGCAATAGTTGGCGATTTGCTCACCACACTTGGTAGCAGCGTCGCCCAAGATAAAGTAATATTTAAAGAAGCAGGCTATGAATTCTAGTAATTTTGACGCTTTCGATACCGAGCATTTGTGGCATCCCTACACCTCGATGAGCGCTCCGCTACCAGCCTATAAGGTTGCAGGGGCGAGTGGGTGTACCATCACGCTGGAGGATGGCACGGAGCTTACCGACGGTATGTCGTCGTGGTGGTGCGCTATCCACGGCTATAACCACCCAGTGCTGAACGAGGCACTAGTGGAGCAGTCAAAAAAGATGTCCCATATTATGTTTGGGGGGCTAACACACTCCCCTGCAATAGAGCTTGGCAGAGAGCTATTGAAGATAGTTCCACGTGGGTTGGAGAAGATATTTTATGCCGATAGCGGCTCTGTGGCGGTTGAGGTTGCGATGAAGATGGCGGTGCAGTATCAGGTATCGAGGGGGGAGAGTGAGCGCACTAATTTCGTAACGATTCGCTCTGGTTATCACGGTGATACGTGGAATGCAATGAGCGTTTGTGACCCAGTCACTGGTATGCACTCGCTCTTTGGCAGTGGCTTGCCAGTTCGCTACTTTGCTGATAAGCCGCAGTGTGGGTTCTATGATGAGTGGAATCCAAGTGATCTGACCTCGCTAAAAAATATCCTAGAAGAAAATCATAAAAATATAGCAGCTCTTATTCTCGAACCTATTGTTCAGGGAGCAGGGGCGATGAGTTTTTATAATAAGGAGTATTTGCGTGGGGCGGTGGAGCTGTGCCGCGAGTATGGGGTGTTAGTGATTTTCGATGAGATTGCTACTGGTTTTGGTCGTACGGGGAGGCTCTTTGCGGCAGAGCACGCAGGCGTAACGCCCGATATTATGACCATTGGCAAGTCCATTACGGGGGGGTATATGACCTTTTCGGCAGTACTCTGTACTAAGGAGGTAGCTCTTGGGATTTCTCAGGGTGAGGCAGGTGTATTTATGCACGGGCCAACCTTTATGGCAAACCCTTTGGCTTGTGCAGTGGCTCTAGCTTCAACAAAATTACTGGTTAGTAGCGATTGGCAAAAACGAGTACAAAGCATTGAAAATCAACTAAAAAAAGAGCTTCTGGGGGCACGCAATTTGCCTACTGTCAAGGATGTAAGGGTGCTTGGAGCTATCGGTGTAATAGAGACTCTTGAGCCAGTTGATATGGCGTGGATGCAGCGCAAATTTGTCGAAGAGGGCGTGTGGGTGCGTCCATTCGGGAGGTTTGTCTATATTATGCCACCCTATGTTATTAGCCCAGAGGAGCTTACAAAATTAAGCTCGGCACTTCTAAAAATTATATCACAATGCTAGAAAGGTTAGAGCGTACTCTTGCGGAACTCGCTGGTAATGAGGGTTTAAGAAAGTTGGCAGTGTGCCACCATAGTGGGAAATACATCAGGATGGATGGTAGTGAGGAGTGGATGGTGAATTTCAGCTCGAATGACTATCTCGGCATCGCTAGCAATAGTGAATTTAAGAGCACGGAGGCATTGGGGAGTGGTTCGTCACGCCTTTTGGCAGGGAATTTCCAGGCGCATAATAATTTCGAAAAGACCCTTGAAAAGATCTATAATCGTCCTGCACTTGGCTTTAGTTCAGGCTATTTGATGAACTCGGGAGTGCTGCCTGCGCTGACCTCAAAAGAGAGCCTCGTGATTGCCGACAAACAGGTGCACGCAAGCCTAATTGATAGTTTGAGGCTCTGCCAGTGCCCGACTCTGCGCTTTAGGCATAATGACCTAGAGCACCTTGAGCAACTGATAGTCAAGAATTTAGATGGGGCTTCGGAGATATTTGTGATGGTTGAATCGCTCTATAGTATGGATGGGGATTTGTGTGATTTACGTAAATTAGTTGCGCTAAAAAAGAAGTATAGAAAGTTGGTTTTGTATGTTGACGAGGCGCACGCTGTTGGCGTTTTTGGCGAGAATGGTAGAGGGCTTGCCGAAGTCTATGGCGTTGAAAATGAGGTGGATATACATTGCTTTACTTGCGGTAAGGCACTCGGATCTTCTGGCGCATTTGTAATTTGTGATGAGCTAGTAAAACAATACCTCGTTAATAAGTGTAGAACGCTGATTTTCAACACTTCGCTGCCGCCAATAGCACTAGAATGGAGCACTGAGGTGATAAAGCGAATAGCGGAGATGAATACAAGTCGCACGAAACTGTTGCAAATGGCTGAGTATCTGAGAAGTAAAGTTGCAGAAAAAGGCTATACTATGCCCTCTCAGAGCCATATTATCCCAATAATTACGGGGGATAATGCAAGTGCCGTAGCACTAGCAAAACGCCTGCAAAAGGCAGGTGCATTTGTGCTACCAATCCGCACTCCAACAGTGGCAAAGGGCAGCGAAAGAGTTCGGATTTCGCTTACCACAATGATAGAAATGACTGATATTGAGAAGATTGTAAATGCAATTTAAGGATGAAACAGGAACTGATACATAGCGCAGGAAGGAGCAAGTTGCTACTTATTTTTAGCGGCTGGGGCGGTGAACCAAATCTTTTCGCCACCGATTTTAGGGAGTTCACGTGCGACGTTATGGTATGTTACGACTACACTGATATGGTTTTTGACAGTACAATATTGAGCCAATACGCTGAGGTTGAGTTAGTTGCGTGGAGTATGGGAGTCTTTGTCGCAGGGCAAATTTTTAGAGAAACTCGACCTCAAAACATCGCCAAAACCACTGCAATTAATGGCACACCTTATCCCATAGATAACAGGCGAGGTATCGCTGAAAATACATTTAGAGCTACGCTGCAAGGTCTTGAAAATGAAGCGACTAGAAATGTTTCACTAGTAAAATTCCGCCGTAGAATGTGCGGAAATAGTGAGGTTCTTAAAGACTTTTTGGCGCATAATCCCCAAAGGCTTCCACAAGAACTCGCCCTTGAACTTGGCGCAATTCAAAGCCATATTCAAAGTAGCGTGGAGTCAAATTTCGAGTGGGACAGAGCAATCATTGGAACTCTTGACCTTATCTTCTTGCCTGAAAATCAAAGAAATGCGTGGCGAGGAGTGGCAAGGGAAATAATAGAGCTTCAAGAGCCTCACTACTTTAGCAACTTACCGTATAAATACCTGAGTGTCAATGAATAAAGAATTAATAAAGAGCCGCTTCTCACGTGCAGCAGCCTCCTATAATTCAGAGGCACGGGTGCAACTGCAAGTTGCAAAAAAACTCACATCGTTTATTAAAGAGTACTGCAAACTCCCCAACCCACGTGTGCTGGAAATTGGCTGTGGAACGGGACTGTTAAGTCGTGAACTGGTCGCAAATATCAGCCCTAGAGAGTTGATACTCAACGACCTATGCCCAGAAATGGAGTCGCACCTTTCTCACCTACTCTCTCATAATAACATTTCATTTAAGGCAGAAGATGCTGAAACTGCTGAGTTTCAGGGGGGTATGAACCTAATTGCAAGTAGCTCGTCGTTACAATGGATAGAGGATTTTTCTGCATTCTCAAACAAGGCATTCAGTACGCTAAGTAATGATGGGTATTTTGCATTCGCTAGTTTCAGTAATGAGAATCTAAAGGAAATTTATAGCCTTACCACCAATAAACTCCCATATAAAAGCCTCGAAGAAATTCGCACAATAATTGCCCAGAAATTTGATATACTACACTATCAAAGTGAAAGTTACACCCTTGAATTCGACAACCCTGTCCAGTGCCTCCGTCATATTAAACTAACGGGAGCGAATGCCCTAAAGAACGAAAGTTGGAGCAAAGGCATACTCCAAGAATTCTCTAAAAAATATATTGAACGCTTCTCTACTTCTGATGGGAAAGTTACACTAACATACAACCCAATTTACATAATAGCACACAAAAAATAAGAATGAATAACGTCTACTTTGTTAGCGGCATCGATACCGACATCGGAAAGAGCTATGCCACTGGTTATCTTGCAAAAAAATATTGCACGGAGGGCATCTCTACTATCACTCAAAAACTCGTTGAAACTGGGGCGCAGGCTCACTCTGCCGATATTGCGCTGCACCGCAAAATTATGGGTATCCCACATCAAGAAGTTGACACCCAAGGACTTACCGCCCCCGAACTCTTCTCTGTTCCAACATCTCCACACCTTGCTGCCCAGATTGATAAAAGAGCTATTGATTTTGAAAAGATTGATAGCGCAACCGTCACTCTTTCAGAGCTTTACGACAGAGTATTGCTGGAGGGCGCAGGTGGGCTAATGGTACCCCTGACAAAAGAGCTGCTAACTATTGATTTCATAGCCCAAAGAGCTTATAAAATGATACTTGTAACCTCGCCAAGACTGGGTAGTTTAAATCATACGCTGCTTAGCCTAGAGGCACTGCAACGTCGTGGTATTGAGCTAGATACGCTGGTCTACAACACATTCAATGAGTACAAAAAAGAGGTGACCCTCGACACCCTAAATTACCTGACAGACTACTTAACAGAACACCACCCAAAGGCGAAAATTATTACTATGCGTGGGATTAGCATTTAATTAATGCTCAAAAAAATTTGGATAACTAAAATATTATACATACCTTTGCGCTCCCGAATGTGGCAGACCAATCTCTGTTCGGCGTAATGGTACCCGAAGAATATTGGCTGAATAACTTTTTTAAAAAAGACTATGAAAGCACAAGAACTAATGAAAATTGCCCAAGAGGCATTCCCAGTTGAAGCTCGTGAAAACGGCACTCCAGAATTCCAGGCTGGTGACACAATCACTGTAACAATCCGTATCCGTGAGGGTAACAAGGAGCGTTTGCAAAACTTCCGTGGCGTTGTTATTCAACGTAGAGGTAGCGGAGCAACCGAAACTTTCACTATCCGCAAAATGTCGGATGCAGTGGGTGTTGAGCGTATCTTCCCTGTTAACTCTCCAACAATCACTAAGATTGAAGTTAACAAACGTGGTGTTGTTCGCAGAGCACGCATCTTCTACCTAAGAGCACTTACTGGTAAGAAAGCTCGTATCAAAGAACGTGCACGCTAGTTTTCAGACTTTACTACTGAAAGATTTTACAAAAGAGAGTTGTTTTGCAAAAAATAGCTCTCTTTTTTTTGATTTAGAATCTGTTTAAGTTTTTCTTTTCTAAGATTGTTAAGAGAGATGTTGCTTTAATTTTCTCTTCTTTGTACGAGGCGCATAGCAATAGCTATGTAACGAATAGAAAAAGAGAAAAGTGAAGAGATAGATCCTTAACAAATTAGATGAGAAAAATTTAAACAGATTCTTAGTGTAATAAAAAAGGGAGTCCAAATATGAACTCCCACAATCACTGTTATTTAAGAACGCTATTTCAGTAACGCAATATCCAGAACCTGCTCCACCTGCTCCACATAATGGAACGTAAGCCCCTTTACATACTCCTCCTTAATCTCTGCTATATCCTTACGGTTCTTCTCGCATAGGATAATCTCGGTTACACCCGCCCTGCGAGCAGCAAGTATCTTCTCCTTAACACCACCAACAGGCAGCACTCGACCACGCAAAGTCACCTCGCCAGTCATTGCAATACTCTGCTTAACCTTCTTACCCGTAAAGATAGAAACTATAGCCGTTGTCATAGTTATACCAGCTGAAGGGCCATCCTTTGGAATTGCACCCTCAGGAACGTGTAGGTGTAAGTTCTCTTTCTCGAACCTCTCAACCGCAATACCGAGCTTATCGGCAGCCGACTTCACCCATCCAAGGGCAATAGAGGCAGACTCTTTCATAACATCCCCAAGGTTGCCAGTCAATACAAGGTTACCCTTACCAGCACTTAGCGATGACTCGATAAAGAGTATTTCGCCACCAACTGAAGTCCAAGCAAGCCCTGTAACTTGCCCAACATTGGCTTTACCATCTTGCTTTTCACGGCTGTATATAGGTTTACCCAAAATCTTTTCGATCTGTTCACGCTTAATTGTCACATCGTATGCATCCTCAAATGCAATTTCTTTTGCACGGAATCGAGTAATTTTAGCCAACATTTTATCGAGCGTACGCACACCGCTTTCACGGGTGTAGTTTTCGATAATAAACTCTAGCGAAGGTTTAGAGATTTTGAGTTGCGTCTTTTTGACACCGTGGTTTTCGAGTTGTTTGGAGAGTAGGTGGCGCGATGCAATCTCAATTTTTTCTTCGGTGAGGTATCCGCTTACATTAATCATCTCCATTCTATCACGAAGTGCAGGGTGAATATTTCCAATATTATTAGCCGTAGCAATAAATAGCACATTAGATAGATCGTACTCAACGTCAAGGTAGTTATCGTGGAATGTTGAGTTTTGTTCAGGGTCAAGTACTTCGAGCAGAGCAGAGCTAGGGTCTCCGTGGTTAGAGGCCGAAACTTTGTCAATTTCATCGAGTATAATTACAGGGTTAGAGGCACCTGCGCGATCAATAGTCTGGATAATACGCCCTGGCATAGAGCCGATATAGGTACGGCGGTGACCACGAATTTCACTCTCGTCGTGTACACCACCCAGCGAGATGCGCCCAAATTTCCTGCCCAGTGCTTCGGCAACTGACTTGCCTAGGGATGTTTTACCAACCCCCGGTGCGCCATATAAACATAGTATAGGCGATTTCAGGTCACCCTTTAGTTTCAGCACAGCGAGGTGTTCGAGTATTCTATCCTTAACGTCATCGAGTCCAAAGTGATCTTTTTCGAGTTGTTTTTTAGCACGATTTAGGTCAAGATTATCTTTAGTTTTATGGTTCCACGGCAGTGAAAGCATAAGTTCGAGATAGGTCATTTGCACAGAGTATTCGCTCATCGAGGGGTTTAGCCTATCGAGTTTGAGGAGTTCTTTGTTAAATACCTCTAGCACCGATTCGTTCCATTCCTTATTTTTGGCAAGTTCACGCAGGTCATCACTATCGCTTATTTCGCCTTCGCCAAGCTCTTCTTGGATAGTGCGCATTTGTTGGTGCAGGAAGTACTCACGCTGTTGTTGGTCGAGTCCTTCCCTCACTTTGGTTTGTATCTCGTTCTTAACTTGTAGGTTATGTTGTTCACGAATCAGCAGTTCGAGCAGTAGTTTTGCTCTAGACATCAGCCCTGGTGCTTCGAGCAGCTGTTGGCGTTCTTCGTCCGAGAACTCCATATTCGAGCTAATAAAGTTAATTACCCCACGCCTCGAATCAATATTTTTAATAGCGAATTGCGCTTCTTGCGGAATCGAGCTACTAATAGTAATCATATCTATTGCCACTTGGCGTATAGTAGCAATCAGGTTATCGAGTTCTTCGTTAGGTTTTTCGGGAACAAGGTCTTTGAGAGGTTTAACGGTAGCTTTGTAGTAGGGATCGGAGCTAAGGTACTCCACCACCTCAATTTTTTGGATGCCTTGCAGAATAACGGTAAGGTTACCGCTAGGCATTTCGAATATTTTGAGAATGGCAGCGGCAGTACCGATTTTGTACATATCGTCTGGATCTGGGTCTTCCACAGCACTGTCACGTTGGAGAGCAGTACCTATGATTTTCCCATTTTTCATTGCCTCTCTCACAAGTTTTACACTCTTTTCTCTACCCACAGTAATTGGGGTAATTGCTCCTGGGAACATCACCGCACTACGCAGCGTAAGTATAGGCAAAACCTCAGGAATTTGGGTGTTTTCCATCAGTGGTTCGCCAGTTGTAGAGAGTATCGGGATGATTTGATGCCTTCCATCAATCATCTCGCTAAGGGTGTGCATATTTAGTTTTTTTGTCATAGTCGTTTTTTTTTGCTACAAAAATATTATCTTTGTACTTTGAAAGCTCGAAAAACCTTTTGGGCAAATATTATGCAAAGTAAAAACTAAGTGACAAAATGACAGAAATACCTGCCAAATACGACCCAACTGCCATAGAAGAGAAGTGGTACAGTGATTGGGTGGCAAAAGACTATTTTCATTCAGAGGTAGATGCCTCGAAGACTCCTTATACTATTGTTATACCTCCGCCAAACGTAACGGGAGTGCTACATATGGGGCATATGCTCAATAACACTATCCAAGATGTGTTGGTGCGCCGTGCACGTATGCGTGGCTTTAATGCTTGCTGGGTACCGGGTACCGACCACGCCTCGATTGCAACGGAAGCTAAGGTGGTGCAAAAACTTGCAGCCGAGGGTATTGAAAAGAGCTCTCTTTCGAGGGATGAGTTCTTAGAACACGCTTGGGAGTGGAAGGAAAAACACGGTGGTATTATCCTTGCGCAGCTTCGCAAATTGGGAGCTTCGTGCGACTGGCGTAGAACTAAGTTCACTATGGACGATGATATGAGTGCATCGGTTATAAAGGTCTTTGTCGACCTATATAATAAAGGAAAGATTTACCGTGGGGTAAGGATGGTGAACTGGGATCCAGCGGCACTTACTGCCCTAAGTGATGAGGAGGTTATCCACATCGAACAACAGGGTAAGCTATACTATTTGAGATATAAGGTGGTGGGAAGTGATGAGAATCTAATCGTTGCTACTACTCGTCCTGAGACTGTTTTTGGAGATACGGCGGTGTGTATTAACCCTGCTGACCCACGCATTGAGCACTTTAGGGGCAAGAGCGTTATTGTGCCTATGGCAGATCGTGAAGTGCCGATTATCGAGGATGAGTATGTGGATTTGGAGTTCGGTACTGGTGCATTGAAAATCACCCCTGCACACGATATTAATGACTATAATATTGGTCTAAAACATAACTTACAGAGCATTGATATTTTCAATGATAATGGTACATTGAACCAATATGGTGGAGAGTACCAGGGTCAAGATAGATTTGTAGTCAGGGATCAGATTGTAGTGGATATGCAGGCTGCTGGGCTTATCGAAAAGATCGAGGACTACACCAATAAGGTGGGAACTTCGGAGCGTAGCGGTGCTGTTATCGAGCCTAAGCTTTCGACACAGTGGTTTTTGAGTATGGAGGAACTCTCACAGCCTGCTCTAAAGGCAGTGATGGAGGATATAGTTGCTCTGCACCCATCGAAATTCAAAAATACTTATCGCCACTGGATGGAGAATGTCAAGGATTGGTGCGTGAGCCGTCAGTTGTGGTGGGGTCAGCGCATCCCAGCATTCTACCTGCCGAGTGGAGAGTATGTGGTGGCTGAAACTCTGAAGGAAGCGTTGGTGCTTGCTCAGACTAAAGATAGCTCGCTTACTGCTCAGGATTTGCGCCAAGATGAAGATGTGCTAGATACTTGGTTTAGCTCGTGGTTGTGGCCTATCTCGGTCTTTAATGGTATTAATGACCCTGAGAACGAGGAGATTAACTATTATTATCCTACCCAAGATTTGGTGACTGCTCCAGAGATACTCTTCTTTTGGGTGGCACGTATGATTATTGCAGGGTATGAGTACCGTGGCGAAAAGCCATTCGGAAATGTTTACTTGACTGGTATTGTGCGTGATAAGCTACGCCGCAAGATGAGCAAGTCGCTTGGTAACTCTCCCGACCCACTAGATCTTATTGCTAAGTATGGAGCTGACTCGGTACGTGTGGCAATGATGATGTTGGGTTCGGCTGGTAATGATATACTCTTTGATGAGAGCCAGATTGAGCAGGGGCGTAACTTTGCAGGTAAGATATGGAACTCATTTAGACTTATCAATATGTGGGAGGTGAGCGATAGTGTAGCTCAGAGCCAGAGTGCAAGGCTGGCTGTGGAGTGGTTCAATGCTCACTTTGCAGGTGTGGTGGCTCAGATTGATGTCGATTTCGAAAGTTATAGAATCTCGGATGCGCTGCTTAAACTATATAAGTTGTTCTATGATGACTTCTCAGCATCGTACCTCGAAGCAATTAAGCCTACCTATGGCGAACCTATTGATATAGCAACTATCGAGGCTACTAAGGCAATTTTCGAAAAGTTATTGCAACAGCTTCACCCATATATGCCATTTTTGAGCGAAGAAATTTGGCATCATTTGCGTGAGCGTGGTGAAAAAGAGAGCATTATGGTTTCGCAATATGGCAAAGAAATATTCGGTGAGAGAGAGGAAGCAATAACAGCTCGTATGACACTGGCACTTCAGGCAGTGAGCGAGGTGCGTGCCGTGAGGGCTTCGAAAAATATTGCTCCAAAGGTTAAGCTAACCCTAATGGCTAAGGCTGACGAGAACTTCCCAGTGGAATATGTAGCAGTTATCGAAAAGCTCGCAGGGGTTGAGTTCACAGAGTATAGCGACTGTGCATCAGTGCCATTTATCGTAAAGACTACTGAGTACTTTGTAGTACTCCCAGAAGATAGCATAGACCTAGAGGCTGAAAAGGCTAAACTCGAAAAGGATCTTAAGTATTATGAAGGGTTCTTGGTGAGTGTCGAAAAGAAACTATCCAACGAGAGATTCGTAAATAATGCACCCGAACAAGTGCTCAAAAATGAGTACGCTAAGCGTGACGATGCAACAAGTAAAATAGCCTCAATTAAGGCACAACTCGAAAAATTATGATAAACCATTCGACACGTTTTGCTGTGATAGGTCACGGCTCTTGGGGTACTGCGCTGGTGAAAATCCTAACGGATAATCGTATGGCGGTGGATTGGTATGTGCGCAACGATAAGGTCAGAGAGCATATCCAAGACGAGCGGAATAACCCTAAGTACTTGTCGCAGGTTAATTTCCATACCCGTAGGCTTAAGCTGCATTCGAATATTGATACAGCGGTGGAGAATGCGCAGGTAGTGATAATGGCTACTCCTTCGGCATTTATCAAAGGTGTGTTGGATGATTTGACAGTGCCGCTAAGCGATAAGTTTGTGATTACTTCCATTAAGGGCATTGTCCCTGATGAGTATATCACCATTGCGGAGTATCTGCACGAGCGTCTCGATGTGTCGTTTGGCAATATTGGGGTACTAACGGGCCCGTGTCACGCTGAGGAGGTTGCACTAGAACGCCTATCGTACCTTACTATTGCGTGTAAGGAGGAGCAGAAGGCGCAACGCTTTGTCGAGGTCCTGTCGAATGACTATATGAGGGTTACTGGCTCAACTGATATTTATGGTACGGAGTATGCTGCAGTATTGAAAAATATCTATGCAGTGGCAGTGGGGGTGTGTAATGCGCTCAGATATGGCGATAATTTCACAGCCGTGCTTATCGCTAATGCGGCTATTGAGATTGAGCGTTTTATGAAGGCGACGTATGACTACGAACGTCAGCTCTTTGCATCGGCATACTTAGGTGATTTACTAGTGACGTGTTATTCGGGCTTTTCGCGCAATCGTGCCTTTGGTCAATTTATTGGCAAGGGTTACACCGCAAAGGTTGCCCAGATGGAGATGAGTATGGTTGCCGAGGGGTACTATGCCGCAGCCTGCATCCGCCACCTTAAGGAGCGCAAGGGATTGCATATTGATATGCCTATTGCTGATGCAATGTACGAGATTCTCTACCAAAAGAAGAATCCCGCAGATGAAATTAACAAAATATTACCAAAATTTATATAACAAAAATGAACATTGATTTATCTAGAGCTGGCGTTGAAGTTTCCGCAGCTCTGCAACAAGAAATTTTAAATGCAAACGCACTACTTCACAGCGGTGAAGGCAAAGGTAATGACTTCCTTGGTTGGGTTAATTTGCCTAGCTCTATAACTCCAGAGTTTATTGCCGAGATTGACAATACTGCTAGAGAATTGGCTAGCAATGCCGAAGTGGTAATAGTAGTTGGTATCGGAGGGTCGTACCTTGGTGCTAAGGCAGTTTTGGACGCAATGGGTCATAACTTCGAGATGTTGAAGAAACACCGCAGTGCACCTGTCGTACTCTTCGCTGGTCAGAACCTTTCGGAAGACTATCTAGTGGAACTACTAGAAGTGTTGGAGGATTACTCTATCGCATCTATCGTTATTAGTAAGTCTGGTACTACTACCGAACCAGCTGTTGCTTTTCGCATTATTAAAGAGGAAATCGAAAATCGTTATGGCAAAGAGGGTGCTGCTCAAAGAATCGTGGCTGTAACCGATAAGTCACGTGGTGCGCTCAAAAAACTTGCTACACAAGAGGGCTATAAGACCTTCGTTATTGAAGATAATATTGGTGGACGCTTTTCGGTTCTTACCCCAGTTGGTTTGTTGCCATTGGCAGTAGCAGGTGTAGATATTAAGGCACTTGTCGAGGGTGCAAAGGATATGGAGAAGGCTACCGCAGTGGGCGTAGAGTTTAAGGATAACTTGGCAGCGCAATATGCAGCAGCTCGTACAGAACTTTACCGTGGAGGTAAGAAGATTGAGGTGCTTGCTAGCTACGAACCTAAGCTTGCAAATGTTTCGGAGTGGTGGAAACAGCTCTATGGTGAGAGTGAAGGTAAAGAGGGATTGGGTATCTTCCCAGCTTCGATTACCCTGACTGCCGATCTGCACTCTATGGGGCAATATATGCAAGAGGGTGAGCGTTCACTCTTTGAAACAGTTCTTTGGGTGGGTACTCCAAACGAGGAGTTGCGCATTAAGGAAGACGAAGCTAACCTTGATGGACTAAACTACTTGGCTGGTCGCCGTGTTAGCGAGGTTAATAGAATGGCAATGTTGGGCACAATGCTTGCACACGTTGATGGTGGAGTGCCAAATATCGTACTAACTATTGACGAGATTGATGAGTATGCAATCGGTGAGTTGCTATACTTCTTCGAAAAGGCTTGTGGTATGAGCGGTTATGCACTTGGTGTGAACCCATTCGACCAACCAGGTGTTGAGGCATATAAATCAAATATGTTTGCACTACTTGGTAAGGCTGGCTACGAAGAAAAGGGTGAGGAGCTTTTAAAGAGAGTTTTATAGGGGTATTTTACTCTAAAAAATAATAAATAAAATGATTGGATTTGGATTTGGGTCGAGGCGCAAGCCACGTGAGTTTAACTATAAGCCACTCTATTGGGATGAGGAGGCAGAGGAGCGTGAAGCACGCAAGAAGGCTGCAATGCTCGAAGACCCAAACTATGTGTACAAAGAAGAGGAGTATGTGCCTGGCTCTATAATTAGAGCTGGGCGTATGCGCCGTATGAAGAGTGCGCAGAAGAATCACACTAAGTCAGCTTCAACACTTATTAGAACACTTATCTTTTTGGTGCTACTGGGGGCTGTGATGTTCTTCTTTGCAGACTCTATCTCTATGTTATTCTAGGGGACTTCTAAAAACTGACCCCACTAAAATTTAACTAATAAAAAATGGATGTGAAGAAATAGGTTTTGATGCATTTGTACGATATTTTGGTTGATTTTTCACCTTTTTTCTCTCGAATAGCCCGCTATTAGAGAGAAAATGCGGCAAAAACTCAACTCAAAATCTCATCACAAATCCACCAAATCAGTTTTTAGAAGTCCCCTCTAGGCGATGATACAACTCCTACCTCCCTATATTGCAAACCAGATTGCCGCTGGCGAGGTGGTCGGTCGTGGTGCATCTATTGTCAAGGAATTGGTGGAAAATTCTGTTGACTCTGGTGCTACGTTGGTAAGGATAAGAGTTGAGGATGGTGGTCGCACAATGGTGCAGGTAGTGGATAATGGCTGTGGAATTTCTAAAGAAGATGCTCCAAAGGCATTCCTAAGACACGCCACTTCGAAGATTCGTACCGCTGAGGATCTCTTTGCACTTCGCACCTTTGGCTTTAGGGGCGAGGCTCTAGCTTCAATAGCTTCGGTTGCCGAGGTGGAGCTTATCACTAAAAGAGAAGAGGATGAACTAGGCGTAAGGCTAGTGATGCGTGATGGTGAGCAGGTCGAGAATGAGCAGTGTGCTGCAACTACTGGCACATCTATTACCGTTAGGAATTTATTTTACAGTATTCCTGCACGCCGAAAATTCCTAAAGAGCGAGAGCTATGAATCGAGGCTCTGTTATGAGGAGTTTTTAAGGGTGGCACTGGTGAATCATAGCGTGGGGTTTGAGTATCAGGACTCACGTTCAACGACTCCAACTATACTACTCCCACAGAATCGTATAACTCGTATTGTTGCACTAACCAAAAACTCCTACTCCAAAAAACTACTATCCATCAAGGCCGAATCGCCACTAATGAACCTGAGTGGGTTTATCGGAACGCCCGATACTGCTAAGGCTCGTGGTAGGGTAGAGCAGTACTTGTTTGTTAATGGCAGGTATTTTAGAAATCCAAGAATCTTTAAGACTATTTGCAATGCTTACGACCGTATCATTGCACCAAATACCGCTCCCTGCTACTTCTTATACTTAGAGCTGCCAGAGGGGCAATTAGATGTAAATATTAACCCGACTAAGACCGAAGTAAAGTTCGAGGATGAGGATACATTGCTTCAGATTATAGCCTCGACAGTTCGTCAGACATTGGGTAAGAACAATATAGTGGAAGCAATAGATTTCACTACTCCAGCTCTGGATATTCCCTCGTATAGTGCTACACGGGAAGTCCCTACGCTAGAGCCAAGCCGTCCACGCCCAAATTACTCACCCTTTAGTTCAGGCGCATTGCAACCCCCTCCTGGGGATTTTGATGAGCAGGTGGCGCACTTCGACGAGGAGTTTATCTTTAGCACTCCCATTGAGCAGAAGCCAGCAGAGCCTACGGTTGTTGAGTCACGATTAATGGAGGTGGAGATAAGTTATCGCACTTTTTCGTTTGGTTCGGGCAAGTATTTTATTGTAGATACTTTGGAGGGGTTGACCACTGTCAATGTAAATAGAGCACTCTGTCGGATTGAGTATGAGGAAGTTCTCTCACGCCTAAAGGATGGAGCTTTCACCTCACAACTGTTGGCATTCCCAGAGATTTTGGAGCTAAATAGTGCTCAGAAGTCAGAGGTGCTAAATTCTCGTGAGCAGTATGAGCTGCTTGGCTTTAAAATTGAGGATAATGGTGCATCTCAGATACGTATTGAGAGCGTGCCCCTTGGTTTTGAGGCAAAGGAATTTCTGGAGCTTATTGCCTCAGATAATCGCCTGCCAAGCTACGAGGAGCGCATTGCCGAACTACTAACCAAGGATATTAAAAATAAAGCTCCCAAGGTGCTCAGCAGCCAGGAAGCTGTGTCGATATACGAAAAGCTGCTCTGTTGCCAAGAACCACTCTACACCCCCTATGGGCTTAAGGTCTGCGAGATTATCACCAGTGATGAGCTAGATTCAAGATTTAAAAGATAAACATATATATGCGATTAGAATTTAAAACGGTTGTGAGCAACCTCTTAATGCTCAATATTGTGGTGCTAATGCTTATGAGCTTTGTGCCCCAGACTCTGCCTTATATTGATAGATATATGGCACTCTATCCGTGGGAGAGTCCGATGTTTGGAGTGTGGCAGTTGGTGACCTATATGTTTGTGCACGCAAATTTCTCGCACCTTTTCTTTAATATGTTTGCGCTGTGGATGTTCGGCAGACAGTTGGAGTATGACCTTGGTGCAAAGCGTTTCTTGCTGTACTATCTGCTTACAGGTGTTGGCGCAGGTGTGCTTAACCTAGCAGTTATGAGCCTTACGGGCGACTATGGTCTGACCGTTGGTGCGTCTGGTGCGGTTTATGGTATATTGTTGGCATTTGGGGTGCTGCATCCAAATGTACCGCTCTATCTGTTCTTTATACCTGCGCCAATCAAGGCTAAGTACTTTGTAATTGGGTATGGTGTGTTGGAGCTTTTGCAGGGCTTGATGGTCAGCGATAATGTGGCTCACTTTGCGCACCTTGGTGGTATGCTTTTTGGGTTTGTACTGCTATATACTTGGAAACTTCAACGCAAGATTCACTTCTAAAGAATGGCAAAGCGCAGTAAATACTCGGGGCTACAGAGTGTGGCGTATAGCCAGCGCAAGCGACGTGGATTGTTGGTTAAGTTTTTTAATTTCTTGTTAATATTGCTTAGTCTAACGAGTACTGTAACGCTGGTTGTGGCACTCTGTGCACCACACATTTCGCCAGAGAGTAGTACTCTATGTTCGATAGTGGCTCTGGCAGCACCGTATAATTATGTTTGTTGTCTGTTGTTGCTGCTAATGTGGGTAGTTAGGTGGCGTAGGTGGGCACTTGTGATGTTGGTGCCAGTGGTGTGGGGTTCGTTCTATGTGGGGCGGTTTGTGCAGGTTGATTTTATGATTGACAGAGAAGTGGGTGGCAAAAATGACCTAAGGATAATGACCTATAATACGCACTCTATGGGGCGTATGTCGAGCAATAACCCCACAGTACTTGACTCTATACTCCAAAAATCGTATGAACAAAATGCTGATATAATCTGCTTTCAGGAGTATAATCTCTACGACTCGGTGGGGTTGCGTAAGTTCGATAGCGTGCTGTGCGACTATCCTTTTAAGGCATACTCAATAGAGGCAGAGTGCAAAAAACTGACTCAGAAACATCGTGGATTCCTCACTATTAGTAAATATAAAATACTGCATAGTAAATACTATAATCTCACGAAAGGTATTAATACGGGCTTTTTGGTGAGCGAGATATTGGTGGGTAGCGATACTGTAAAGATTGTAAACGTTCACCTTCAAACCACTGGTATTGGTACATTAAACAAAGATGGAGGGGTAAGGACGATGGTGAGCGATAGTGGAGTGATGGATGTCGGAGGGAAAATGTTTGATCATCTTAATGCTAACTTTAAACTCAGAGCACCACAGGCGCAGAGGTTGCGTAGTGTGGTGGATAGTTTGGGTAGCGGAGTGATTGTGGCAGGAGATTTTAATTCCATACCAATATCTTATTGCTATAATACCATTATTGGAGATAATCTTACGGATGCCTTTGTTGAGGGTGGAAAGGGGTATGGCTACACATATCGAGAACTGTTGGGTGTTCTGAGGATTGATTATGTGCTGTTCGATGATTTACGGTGGCGGTGCGTAGAGTATAATTCCCCTGATTGGCAGTACTCCGACCATAATCCAGTAGTTGTTACACTTAAAAGGGATAGCTAAATAAAATATAAAAAATGAAAAATCTACAAGAAATAATTGAAAAAGTATGGCTCAATAGAGAGCTACTTAATGAGTATAAGGGTGATATTGAAAGGGCAGTTGCGCTGGTAAATAGCGGTGAGTTGAGGTGTGCCGAGCCTGATGGAAAGGGTGGTTGGATAGTGAATGAGTGGGTCAAAAAGGCTGTGATACTCTATTTTCCTACGCAAGGGATGCGCACTATGGAGGCTGGCGAGATTGAGTACTACGATAAGATAGCCCTAAAGCATAATTTCAAGGAGCTTGGGGTTAGGGTAGTGCCTGGAGCGGTGGCTAGATATGGAGCTTATATTTCGTCGGGGGTCATTTTGATGCCTTCGTTTGTGAATATTGGTGCGTGGATAGGTTCAGGAACTATGGTCGATACTTGGGCAACGGTTGGTAGCTGTGCTCAGATTGGTAGCGGAGTGCACTTAAGTGGTGGAGTTGGTATTGGTGGAGTGTTGGAGCCTGTTCAGGCAGCACCTGTTATTATTGAGGATGATTGTTTTATTGGTAGTCGTGCTATTGTGGTAGAGGGTGCGAGGGTCTGCCGTGGGGCGGTGCTTGGAGCTGGGGTTGTGATAACTGGTTCGACAAAGATTATAGATACGAGGAGCGGTGAGGTTTATCGTGGGATAGTTCCAGAGCGAGCAGTAGTTATTCCTGGCACGTATAATAGGGAGTATGCATCGGGGGTATATGGCGTACCTTGTGCGTTGATCATAGGAGAGCGCAGTGCTTCGACAGATCTTAAGACTTCTTTGAATGATGCTCTCAGGGATAATGATGTAGCGGTTTAGCTGAGATTTTTTATGATGAAAGCTTGTCATAGCTTGTAGTATTACAGACTAAATAATGAAAGTTTTTTGGTTCTTTTGTTCACAAAAGAACGATGGAATCAGTCCGCTAGAGCAATGAGCAAGGCGGATGCCTTGCCTAAAAATCAATGACAAAAATCTTTCGGTTGTACAACCGAAAGCTAGAGCAAACTCCCATAAAAGTTTTTTGGGGGTTTGGAGGAACGACAAACAAAAAATCGAAGATTTTTTTTCCAAACCCCCAAAGCTATAGCTCTGGTTTAGTACTCTAGTTTTAGCTTGTATTATAACAAACTAAGTCAAGAAAGTTTTTTGGTTCTTTTGTTCACAAAAGAACGATGGAATCAGTCCGCTAGAGCAATAGCAAGGCGGATGCCTTGCCAAAAAATCAAAAGACAAAAATCTTTCGGTTGTAAAACCGAAAGCTAGTACAAACTCTAATAAAAAGTTTTGGGGGTTTGGAGGAACGACAAACAAAAAAATCGAAGATTTTTTTTCCAAACCCCCAAAGCTATAGCTCTGGTGTAGTGCTTTAGTTTGAGCTTGTAGTATTTACAACTAAATAATTAAAGTTTTTTGGTTCTTTTGTTCACAAAAGAACGATGGAATCAGTCCGCTAGAGCAATAGCAAGGCGAATGCCTTGCCTAAAAATCAAAGACAAAATCTTTCGGTTGTACAACCGAAAGCTAGCACAAACTCCCATAAAAATCTTTTGGGGGTTTGGAGGAACGACAAACAAAAAAATCGAAGATTTTTTTCCAAACCCCCAAAGCTACTGCTCTATTATAGAGTTCTATTGTATTGCTCTTTGTTTTAGCTCTATTGTAGTGCACTAGTTTCTGGCTCTAGCTCAGGGGGCGTTTCACCCCCCTGAAAACCGTAGTAGTTTTTGGAGGTCAAAAAGCAACCCAAAAACCCTTTGAAGCATTGAAGTGTTCCGTGAATTTCTATAAAGCTGTGGTTCTTGGGGGAAGCGGTGAGAATTGCCACAGTGTTTTTTGGTGCCGCTGGGCACAGCAGATGATTTAGTTTGTTAGGGTTGTGTAAGCCTCGTTTAGAGCCAAAAACCACGCAATTCTCCTTTATTTTTGATTTTCTTTTTCCCCTGGGAACCACAGCTTAAGAAATTCTACGGAACACTTCAGAGCTTCGTTTTAGTTTGTTAGAAACAGTTTTTTAGTTCTATAATATTAGTGCAGAATTAAGGAGATGCAGCCGCCACCCCAAGCGGCAAATCTCAACGGGTAGTTCCTACCCTTAGAGCTTTACCACTGGCGTCTGAGTAGCCCTCAGTTCTATTATACTGGTTCTAACAATCTAAAACCGAAGCCCTGAATAGAGCAGTAGAATTTCTTAAGTTGTGATTCCTAGGGGAGGAAAAGAAATAGGGAGAACTGCGTGTTTTTTTGTTAGAGCTAAAATAGAACTGGCTTCAAATAACTAAGCTAGTATAATATCAAAAAAAAGCACTGTGGCAATTCTCACCTTTGACCCCTAGGAATCAGAACTTTTTAGAAATTCACTGCTTTATTCACGCTTCAAAAGCTTTTTGGTGGCTTTTTGACTTCTCAAAAAGTACTACGGTTTTCAGGGGGGTGAAACGCCCCCTGAGCTAGAGCAAATGCAAGAGCTATACAATAGGGACAGAAACCAGAGTAATAGCTTTGGGGGTTTGGGAAAAAAATCTTCGATTTTTTTGTTTGGTCTTCGCCCAAACCCCCAAAAACTTTTTATTGGAGTTTGTACTAGCGGACTGATACCATCGTTCTTTTGTGAACAAAAGAACCAAAAAACTTTCATTATTTAGTTTGCTCTAAACAACTTAAAGTGATGAAAACTAAAAGAGGCGATCCCCCCAAAAGGAATCGCCTCTTTGCTGGTATCTGTACTACCACTATTGAACTAGCTCAAAACCTAGCAATAGCCCATCATAACTAGACATCAAAGTAGAAATAGTCGAAAGAGAACTAACACTCGAAGAACCTGCAACTTTGGTTAGTAGCTCTAGTAGTTTATCTGCTTGGAAGTATAGGTAGAGGGTGTCACCCGACTTGCTAACTTGTGCATTAAGCGACGTTAGGTTAATCGAAGAGGCTTTGATACTTAGTACCACTTCTTTAGTGCTGCCATCAAGGGTGTATGTTCCTGACAATGATTTCGAAAGGATAGTTGCCGAGAAGTCATCACCCGAAGTGAATGTAAAGCTCAGTGTCGAAGAGTTCATCCCGATTTTTGCACCCATTGCATCCATTTTTGCATCAATTTGGCTCGATACAACTGCTCCACCAGCTTGGTTTAGAAGGTTGTCGCTTTCAAAGCTACTTGCAAAACCATTGTACTTCCACTCTCCAGCCATATCTGTTTTAGATAGCGTTGTGAAGTTGTCAGTAACTTGGTCTACAACATCTTGTACAGTAGATGAGTTAAACAAGTTTGAAAGTGATTGTGCCGAAGCATTTCCAAGTGAGATTGCACCTAGTGCCAATAGACACACGATTACTTTAAAGAATCTTTTTTTCATTTTATTTAGTTATTTATTTTAGTACACTACTTTGCAACGGTAAAGTTAACAATAATTATCTTCGAAACAAATATGAATTATACATCCAAGCCTTTCTTTATCATAATCGGGCTATATTTTGGGACAAGGCTCTTCATTATCACCCATCCCACAAGGTACGACACCGCACATATCGAAAAAATAATGAAATACCCAGCTGGCTTGCCCTCAAAACCCATAAAGGTCATTGCCGTATCGTCGGCATAGGTAAAGAGCATCCCCGAGGATTTGTTTATCAAAAATGCGCCCACACCCCCTGCCATACTACCAATGCCAGTGATAGTAGCGACGGCTGATTTTGGGAACATATCGCTCACTGTGGAGTAGATATTAGCTGACCACGATTGGTGAGCAGCTCCTGCGATACCGATAATAATTACAGGAAACCACACTGAGTATTCGCCCAGTGGTTGAGCGAAGAGTGCTAGCAGCGGAAAGAATGCAAAGATAAGCATAGCACGCATTCTGGCAGCGTATGGGTCGAGTCCAGTTTTATTGATAATAATTGTAGGTAGTTTTCCGCCATAGATTGACAGCATTGTGATAAGGTATAGCGTAAAGATTAGTGCCATACCCATACCGCTATCGGTGCTATATCCATAGACGTCGCTAATGTAGGCAGGAGTCCAGAACAAGAAGAACCACCACACGCCATCGGTTGTGAACTTACCCAAGGCGAATGCCCACGTTTGGCGATACTTTAGGCATTGCCACAGTGATAGGCGTTTTTCTTTTGTAGTATTGGTGGTGTCATCTGCGTGGTCGTCATCTTGGTTGATATATGCCAGCTCAGCACTATTGACACGTTTGGTTTGGGTAGGTTTGTTATAGATAAAGACCCAGAATCCCATCCAAATAAAGCCTAGTGCACCGATTAATAGGAATGCCATTTCCCAGCCATTACCCACGCCAATTTCTTTGAAGTAGCTAGCGATTGCAGGGATACATAGTGGAGCTAGTAGTGCACCAATAGTAGCTCCTGAGTTAAATAGCGCAGTGGCGTATGCACGGTCACGTTTAGGGAAGTATTCCGCTGTCACTTTGATTGCGGCAGGGAAGTTTCCAGCCTCACCAACTGCCAGTACAAAGCGTGCAACAATAAAGGCGTATGTGCTGACCGAGGCAATGGTAAATGCAAGGGCAGAGCCTTGGCTAACTGCTTCGAGTGCCGAGGCATCTTCTAGTCCTGTCCAGTGTAGCGTTATCACACCGCATAGTGCGTGGATACAAGCCCCAACTGACCACACTCCGATTGCCCACAAAAAGCCCTTTTTAGTACCCATTCTGTCAATAAAACGTCCAGCAAATAACATCGCAATGGCATAGATTATCGAGAAGAATGCAGTAATATCGCCATAGTGTGCATCTGTCCAGTGGAATTCAGGAGCGATAAAGTCCTTCCACGTTAGTGACAGCACTTGCCTGTCGAGGTAGTTGATTGTTGTTGCGAAGAAGAGCATCAGGCAGATTATCCATCTAAAGCCAGTTGCCTTTGTGTTATTGTTGTTCATTTTATTAAATAGGTTTTATAGGGGCTAGCTTTTCGAAGTCCCCTTTAGTGTTTTGATTATTTCGAGTGCTTGGCTACACGCAGAGGTGATTGCCGTCCAGTTTTTCGCTGCAATCATCTCTTTAGTAAAGAGTTGCGAGCCAATGCCAACGCAGTTAACACCGCTCTTGAACCAACTCGTTAGATTTTCTATGGTTGGTTCAACGCCTCCTGTCACCATAATATTTGTGCGAGGAAGTGGCCCTTTAATATTTTTAACAAATGCAGGCCCTCCGACACATCCAGCAGGGAATATCTTAACCAAGTCGCAACCTAGTTCGTGAGCTTGTCCAACCTCAGTTGCGCTACCACATCCTGGGGTATATGGCACTAAGTGGCGGTTGCATAGCCTTGCTACCTCAGGGTTTAAGTAGGGTGCAACCACAAAGTTAGCCCCATACTGTAGGAATAGAGCTGCCGAGTATGGTTCAGTGATTGAGCCTACACCCAGTATCATTTCAGGGCACTCTGTGCGAGCAAATTTCACTAGTTCAGCAAAGACATCTGCTGCAAAATCACCTCTGTTAGTAAATTCAAAAACTCTGACTCCGCCATCATAACAAGCCTTTAACACTTGCTTTGCGACCTCTGTGTCACTGTGATAAAAGACAGGAACCATTCCCGTAGAGTTTATTGTTTGTAGTACCTCTAGTTTATTAAATTGTGCCATTTTTATATTGTATTAAACTGAATCATAAAAAGTTATCGTTGAACCCTGCCGTTAGCATTTCCGCCAACTAGTGCTTCAACTTCCTCTAGGGTGACTAGGTTAAAGTCCCCCGTGATGGTATGCTTTAGAGCCGAGGCTGCAACGGCAAACTCTAGAGCATCTGCTTGACTGCTCATAGTCAAAAGCCCGTGGATAACCCCTGCCGAGAATGAATCACCCCCACCAACTCTGTCGATAATTGGGTTAATATCATACCTTTTCGATACGTAGAACTCCTCGCCATTATATATCATTGCCTTCCAACCGTTGTGGCTAGCTGAGAATGACTCTCGAAGCGATGAAATCACATAAGAGAAGTTAAACTCACGAGCCATCTGTTCAAAGATTGACTTGTAGCCATCAGCCTCAGTATGCCCACCCTCGACGTCAGCATCGGGTTTGAAACCAAGGCAAAGTTCTGCATCCTCTTCATTTCCAATACATACGTCGACATACTCCATAAGTGGTCGCATAACTAGTTGCGCTTGCTGAGTGTTCCAGAGTTTTTTACGGAAGTTTAGGTCTACCGATACTTTAACCCCTGCACGTTTAGCCGCCTGACAGGCTCTAAGAGTAATCTTAGCAGCATCTTTCGAGAGTGCAGGTGTAATGCCCGACCAGTGAAACCACGCTGCACCTTGCATAATTGCATCGAAGTCAAAGTCCTCGATTTTAGCCTCTGCAATAGCGGAGTTAGCCCTGTCGTAAATTACCTTAGAGGGGCGCATTGCCGCACCACTCTCCAAAAAGTAGATGCCAAGACGCTCTCCGCCACGAACAACGTAGGGAGTCTTTACCCCATATTTTCTGAGTTCATTGATTGCGCATTGTCCAATTTCGTGCTTTGGGACTTTGCTTACGAAGTAGGCATCGTGCCCATAATTTGCAAGGCTTACTGCTACGTTAGCCTCGCCACCTCCATATACTACATCAAACGAGCTACTCTGCACAAACCTTCCGTTCGAGGCAGGTGACAATCGTAGCATAATCTCTCCAAGTGTTACTATTTTCATTATATTATTTTCATTATATTATTTTCATAATTAAAATTTAAAAAAGTTTTTTGCGTTATTGTAGCACACTGCGCTAACAATCTCACGTCCTATAAAATCTATTTCGCTTTGTGGCAGCAGCCCCTTTTCAATATCGCTGCCAATCAGGTTGCAGAGCGTTCTGCGGAAATACTCGTGCCTAGGGTAACTCAAAAAACAACGTGAGTCGGTCAACATTCCCACAAATCTACTCAATAATCCAAGTACTGAGAGTGAATTTAGTTGCTTTTCCATACCGTCTTTTTGGTCTAAGAACCACCACCCCGAACCAAATTGAATCTTGCCAGCACCACTCCTGCCATCTTGAAAATTACCCACCATTGTAGCAAGCATTTCGTTATCACACGGATTTAGGTTATAGATAATGGTCCTTGTGAGTTTGTCTTGGCTGTCGAGTCTATCGAGGAATTTTGACATATTTTTTGCCACAGTGAAATCACCAATAGAGTCAAAACCAGTATCAGCTCCTATGGCATTAAACATCCTAGTGTTGTTGTTGCGCAGAGCACCGTAGTGGAACTGTTGAGTCCAGCCAGCCTCACAGTTCATCTTGGCTAGTTCAATAAGAATAGCTGATTTGAATTTTCTGCACTCCATAGCAGTTGGGGTAGTGCCACTCATCACCTTAGTAAAGATAGCATCCACCTCCACTTGGGTAAAATCCTCGGCATAAAACTCTTCTGTACCGTGGTCAGAGAGTTTGCAGCCAACCGATGCAAAGAAATTGTGCCTCTTTTGCAGGGCATCTATCAGGTCGGTGTAGCAAAGTATATCAATTTCTGCAACGTCGCTAAGTTTTTTGATATAATCCCTGTAGTTATCGCCATTCTCGATTTGTGTAGCTCTGTCTGGTCTAAAGGTCGGGAGCACCTTAATCTCAAAGCCATCCTCTTTGCATTTAATATGGTGTTCAAGCGAGTCGATAGGGTCATCGGTGGTGCATACCACCTCAACGTTGTAGTGCCTCATAAGCCCACGTGCAGAGAACTGTGGAGTAGCGAGCAGCTCATTACAGTGGTCATAGATTTCCTGTGCAGAGGATGGGTTCAGGAGTTTGTTGACTCCAAAGCCAGTTTTGAGTTCGAGGTGAGTCCAGTGGTAGAGCGGATTGCGCATAGTGTATGGAACAGTCTTAGCCCACATTTGGAATTTTTCCCAGTCGGAGGTGTCAGCACCAGTACAGAAGCGTTCCTCTATGCCGTTAGCACGCATAGCTCTCCATTTGTAGTGGTCACCTTCGAGCCATAGTTCGCTAAGGTTTTTGAATTGTTTGTCCTCGGCAATATACTGTGGCGAGAGGTGGCAGTGATAGTCAATAATAGGTAAGCCTTTGGCATACAGATGATAAAGCTCAGTGGCTGTATTGTTTTGTAGTAGGAAATTGTCGTCGCAAAATGCCATTTTAGTAATTGTTTGAGGTTAATTTGTAAGGGTGTACTACACAGTACTGTGTTCGTCCACAAAAATATAAAAATTTTTGTGAAAAAGCTAACAATCTCAATTTTTTTTTGTATATTTGTTTGTGATAATGGTTGTAGTTAATTGACTTTTAAATTCTAATGTGCTTATAATGAGAATAAAAGATATTGCTAAAATGGCAGGAGTTTCGGTTGGAACTGTTGACAGAGTGATTCATAACAGAGGAAATGTATCCCCTAAGAGCAAAATCGCAGTCGATAAAGTGCTCAAAAAAGTTGACTACAAACCAAACCTGCACCTCTCTTCTATCTCTATGAAGAAGAAGTACCATATCATTATTGTAACTCCCTCGCACGAGGAAAATGGATACTGGAACGAGATCTGCAAGGGTTGCCTAAGGGCTATAGATGAGTATCGAAATATCGACCTTTGTTGTGAGTTTATGAGCTACAATCAGTACGACGTCTACTCGTGCCGTGAACTCTATAAAAAAGTGGTGGAGATTGCCCCAGATGCTGTTATTATTGGCCCAACTTTCAAAGATGAGGAGGTGACACTAACCCAAGCTCTCGAAAACCTGGAAATCCCTTATGTCTATATGGACTCTTCAATCGAGGGTACTAACCCTGTTGCGAACTTCACGGTCGAGCAACATCGTTGCGGCTATTTGGCTGGTAGGTTGCTCTCTGAATTGACCCCTAAGAACTCTGAACTTGTTGTGTTCCAAGCCATTCGCATTGGCGAGGAGTCAGCCTATAACACTATTAAACGCAAAGAGGGTTTTGTGGATTACTTTAATGGTAGTAACAGAGTGCTAAAGACGGCGCATTTTAGGGTTTCAGATGCTGTTGAGACCTTTGTTCTGCTGGATAAATTCTTTAAGGAAAATCCAGACGTGAGGGGTGGAGTGGTTCTCTCTTCTAGGGTCGATATGATTGCAGATTACCTTGATCATAGACCTAATCTCGATGTTCGCCTTGTTGGAATTGACCTTACAAAAAAGAATCGTGAGTTTCTAGAGAATGGCAATGTCGACTATCTTTTGAACCAAAGACCACTCAATCAGGGCTTTATGGCGGTGAAATCATTGATGATGCATATTGCCTTTGGTACTACTAATCAGAGAGTTAGCTATCTTCCGCTAGATATTGTTGCCAAAGAAAATCTTGAATATTTCCTTGGTGAACTTTTTTAGGGGACTTCTAAAAACTGATTTGTATGGATTTGGGATGAGATTTTGAGTTAATTTTTTGCCGCCTTTATGGGAGTATAGCGAGCTATATGACCATAAAAAGGTGAAAAAGTAACCAAAACATCGCCCTGGTGGCATACAAAACCTTGCCTATAGTTGTCCATTGTTTTTTATTGGGGTCAGTTTTTAGAAGTCCCCTTTAGAAATCCCCTTTAAAAAAATATTGGCGAATGAGAATATTTTACTACCTTTGTGGCGAGCTGTGTTCGTGCACAGTGTGGTGATTTGAATAATTTTAACCGTTAAAAATATATATAAAATGAGTAATTTATTTAATATTAAAGACCTAGTTGTTGTAGTAACAGGTGGTACGGGAGTGCTGGGAGCAGCCATCTCGAAGTATCTTGCTGACCAAGGGACAAAGGTTGTTGTGCTGGGTAGGGATACTCAAGCAGGAGAGAGAATTATTGAGGAGATTGCAGCTAATGGTGGCGATGCTATCTTCCTTGCCACTGATGTGCTTAACCGTGAAGTGCTCGAAAGTAATAAACGCAGCATTGTTGAGGAGTATGGTAGAATTGATGTATTGCTCAATGGCGCAGGGGGGAATATGGCTGGAGCTACTATTCAACCCGATGGTACAATCTTCGACCTCGATGAGAGTGCCTTTAGCCAAGTTGTTGACCTGAATCTATTGGGAACAGTGCTACCTACCAAAGTCTTTAGCGAGGTGATGGTTAAGAGCGGACGAGGTATTGTGGTTAATTTCTGCTCAGAGTCTGCGCTTCGTCCACTTACACGTGTGGTGGGTTACAGTGCTGCAAAGGCTGCTATCGCTAGCTTTACTAAGTCGTTGGCAGGGGAATTTGCTATTAAATTTGGCGAAAGATTTAGGGTTAATGCCATTACACCTGGCTTCTTTTTGACGCACCAGAATCGCTCGCTGCTTACTAACCCTGATGGAAGCTATACTCAGCGTGCAAAGGATATTATTGCACACACGCCATTTAGACGATTTGGTACGCCAGAGGAGCTTTTTGGTACAATTCACTACCTTATTAGTGATGCGTCGGCATTTGTGACTGGTACGCTGGCAGTGGTAGATGGTGGTTTCGATGCTTTTTCAATTTAAGGAGACTTTTAGCTATTATGTATTTATGTGAACAAACGTGGAGATGGTACGGGCCTAATGACCCCATCTCGCTTATGGATATTGCTCAAACTGGAGCAACTGGAATCGTAACTGCACTGCACCATATCCCTAATGGGCAGGTGTGGACTGTCGATGAGATTAATAAACGCAAAGAGATTATTCAGCAGGCTGGGCTTCGATGGTCGGTGGTGGAGAGTGTGCCCGTACACGAGCATATCAAGACCCGAACTGGGCACTATCAACAATATATTGAAAACTACAAACTCTCGATTCAAAACCTTGCTGAGTGCGGCATTAAGGTTGTGACTTATAACTTTATGCCTGTGTTAGACTGGACTCGAACAGATCTTGCCTATAGGGTGGAGGATGGTTCACGTGCGTTGCGTTTCGAGAGGTTCTCTTACATTGCATTCGACCTGTTTATACTAAAACGCCCAGGTGCGCTGAGTGAGTACACACCCCAAGAGATTGCCAGAGCCGAGGCTCGTTTTCGTGAAATGGATAGCCAAGAGATTAGTCAACTCTCGGCAAATATTATTGCAGGTCTACCAGGCTCCGAGGAGAGCTTTACCTTAGAGCAGTTCCAAGCTGAGTTGAATAGGTATGACAATATTACTGAGCAGGAGTTGCGTGAGAATTTGGTCTATTTTCTGAGCGAGATAGCACCCGTTGCGGATAGTGTAGGTGCGGTGTTGGCAATCCATCCCGATGACCCTCCATATCCAATATTTGGACTTCCACGCATTATGAGTTGTCGTGAGGATTTTGAGTATATTGTAGAGAGAGTTCCAAATCTCAGTAATGGTTTGTGTCTTTGCACGGGTTCGTTGGGAGTTTCGGCAGGCAATGACCTACCGAAGATGATGCGAGAGCTAGGTGATAGGGTAAATTTTGTGCATTTGCGTTCGACACAGCGTGACAGCGATGGCAATTTTTATGAGGCGAACCATCTAGAGGGCGATGTTGATATGTATGAGGTTATGAAGAGTTTGTTGGAGATTCAGCGTCGACGAGGTATTTCGATACCGATGCGTCCCGACCACGGTCATCAGATGATCGATGATTTACATAAGCACACGAATCCAGGTTATTCTTGTTTGGGTCGTATGCGAGGTTTGGCGGAGTTGCGAGGTTTAGAGATGGGCATTGCACGTTCGTTAATAGTAGAATAAGCTTTTGCTTATTTTAGAAGTTCCCTATGATTTTTGGGGTTTTTCTGTATGTGAGAAAATAAAAAACAGATAGGGTTTGGTGGATTAAATATTTTTATGTACATTTGCCAGTGTTTCATATAATTGAACTTCAAGTAGATAACCCCGATTTGACAGCAGACTTTATTTTTACACGCTAAGTCTGAAAAGCAAAGAGAATTTTAACATACACTAAAATGAGAAAGCAATTTATTTATATGATGTCAGCACTTGCAGTGGCGGGCTTTAGTGGCTGTCAGCAGGCGAGTATTGATAGTGACATTGAGAGTGGTAATACCGTTATGGCTACTATCAGCGCACAGGCAATACTCGCCACCGAGAATACTAAAGCCGAAACCTCGGAGCTAGTCTACTATCTAGAGGCTTACTGTGATGGTGAATTCTATGGCGATTTTGGAAGCAACACGGATGGCAATTTCTCAGCTGATCTTATCCCGGGGTTAGACTACACCTTTGTGGCGTGGGCGGACTATAACAAAGGGTACTACGACGCAGCAGGCACTCTGGGTGAGGCTAATCTGACGGCTGTGAATATCATTACGGAGGCTTATGTTATTAATAGTGAATACCGTGATGCATTTGCAGGGGCTTACGTTGTGGAAAATTTCGACGGCAAACCTATCTCGTTTACCCTATCTCGTCCATTGGCACGTATCAATGTAGCGACCACCGATAATCTGAATGGTATAGCGGATTACCTACCAACAGGTGTGAAGCTAAGCTACACCACTGATGTATACACTTCGTACAATGTTCTCACGGGGGAGGTTAATGCTGACTCTCAGCTTTTAGAAACTGCTAGTATTGCGGCATTAGTGG
>JAWXTM010000006.1:0-50710 GCA_044433505.1 Rikenellaceae bacterium | reverse complement strand
TGGCTAGAAAACAAGGCTTACACAACCCTTGCAAACTAAGCTATCCACCTATCACCAAAAAACACTGGGGCAATTCTCACCGCTTCCCCCAAGAACCACAGCTTTATAGAAATTCACGGAATGCTTCAATGCTTCAAAGGGTTTTTGGGTTGCTTTTTGACCTCCAAAAAGTACTACGGTTTTCAGGGGGTGAAACGCCCCAGAGTTAGAACTAGAACTAGAACTAGAACTAGAACTAGAGCCAGAACTAGAGCCAGAGGCATTTCACCCCCTCCCCCCCACCGCAAAAAAAAGACTCTGCAGTGAATAATAATCTCACCACAGAGTCTTTTTTCTATTTATCTTTTAGTCAGAGCAGACCCTTATAGTCTACTCCACTAAAAATTACTCGTTAGAGCCTTCCATACGAGCCTTCAACTCAGCAAGTCCAGCGATGTCACCAAGAGTAGTGCGCTCAACCTGAGAAGCTACTTGTTTCATAGCTGATTGAGTTGTACGCTCCTTAACTTGGTCTTCTTTAGCCCTAGCTGCTTCGAATACACGAGTGTGAGAAAGGATAATCTTCTTGCTAGCTTTGTTGAATTCTAGTACACGGAACTCAGCAGTTTCGCCCTTTGTAAGGTTAGTGCCATCCTCTTTCTGAAGACCACGACCTGGCGCAAAACCCTCAGCATCACCCTCAAGTGATACAAGAGCACCCTTGTCATTTACCTCAGTAACAGTACCAGTCACAACTGAATCAGGAGTAAAGCTAGTTTCGTAAACATCCCAAGGGTTTTGTTCAAGTTGCTTGTGACCAAGGCTCAAACGACGACCGTCTTTGTCGATTTCAAGAACAACAACTTCGATAGGCTCGCCAATAACGGCTGCTTCCGAAGGGTGTTTAATCTTCTTAGTCCAGCTAAGGTCAGAGATGTGGATAAGACCATCAATACCTTCTTCAACCTCAACAAATACACCGAAGCTAGTGAAGTTACGTACCTTAGCAGTGTGTCTAGAACCAACAGGGTATTTTTCTTCAACAGCAGCCCAAGGGTCAGCAGATAGTTGCTTAACACCAAGTGACATTTTGTGTTCTTCTTTATTTAGAGTAAGAACTACAACTTCGATTTCGTCACCAACACTCATAAAGTCTTGTGCCGAGCGAAGGTGTTGGCTCCAGCTCATTTCGCTAACGTGGATAAGGCCTTCAACGCCAGGAGCGATTTCAACAAATGCACCGTAGTCAGCCATAACCACTACTTTACCTTTTAGTTTATCGCCAACGTTGATTTCTTGTTCCATTGCTTGCCAAGGGTGTGGAGTAAGTTGTTTGATACCAAGAGCGATACGTTTCTTTTCAGCATCGAAATCAAGGATAACAACTTGAATTTTCTCGTCAAGTGTAACAACTTCTTCTGGGTGAGAGACTCTACCCCAGCTAAGGTCAGTGATGTGTACAAGACCGTCAACACCGCCCAAGTCAACGAATACACCGTAAGAGGTAATATTCTTAACAAGACCTTCAAGAACTTGACCTTTTTCAAGTTTTTGAATGATTTCACGTCTTTGTTCTTCAAGTTCAGCTTCGATAAGTGCTTTGTGCGAAACGACTACGTTACGGAATTCTGGGTTAATCTTAACGACTTTGAATTCCATAGTTTTTTCAACATATACGTCATAGTCACGGATAGGTTTAACGTCGATTTGCGAACCTGGAAGGAATGCTTCGATACCAAATACGTCTACGATCATACCGCCCTTAGTGCGACACTTAATGAAACCTTTGATGATTTCTTCTTTTTCCATCGCTTCGGTAACACGATCCCAAGATTTAAGTTGGCGTGCTTTTTTGTGCGATAGGCTTAGTTGACCACTTTTATCTTCAGTGTTTTCAACATAGACTTCTACTTTGTCACCAGCTTTAAGTTCGTCATCGTAGCGGAATTCTGCCGCTGAGATAACGCCGTCTGACTTGTAACCAATGTTAACTACTACTTCTCTTTTGTCGATAGAGACGATAGTACCTTCAACGACTTCACCAGTTTGCACTGTAGAGAGTGTGTTGTTGTAGATTTCGTTAACTGCTTCTTTGCTGCCGCCGTAAAGAGAGGCGTCAGTTTCAAATGCACCCCAGTCGAAGGTTGCGTTATCGGCTGATGCATTTAGAATTTCTTCTGTACTCATTTTGAGTTTTGTTTTGTAAGAGATTAATTACTAGATAATTGCAGAGCCTTATTTGGAGTGGTACTCTCTACTTTTATCATTCATCAACACTCTTAACATTAAAAGGTTAAACATTTTATTTGCTTTTGTAGTTACTGTATTTAGGTTGAGGTTTGACCACTAGTAGCCTCGTTATCACACAGAAAAGCACCGCAAAGTTACGATTTTTTATTTGGTATGCAAATTTTCGGTAATAAAAGTATTAATATTTTCATTGTTGTTTAGGGCGGATTATGTCATTGCTTGTAGTAAAACAAACCAAAGCAAAGGGATAGCCCCTTAAAAAAAGCTATCCCTGCTTACAAATCTCGTAATATCTTACTTATAAACCTCAGGTGTACCCATAATAACCACAGGTGGCGCAAGCTCCATAAAAACCATATCCTTATCACTACAAGAGTGCGCTGCACACTGCGCTGGTGGCGCAGCTGCTGCCGAGGAAGTGTTAATTATATCGTACTTCAAGAACTCGCTATAAGAGTAAGTATCACCCGACAACTCCATTGTCCTACGATAAATCTCCTCACGTGAGGGAGCATTGTAATCCCCCGAATTAAGCTTCATTATACCATCATAAGTTGAGCGATACACTCCATAAGCATAAGCCAGCGCACCCTCATATATGCCAACCTGATCATCATAGGTTGGATTAGCCAAGAAGTGTGCCCACTTAATCTTTTCAGGGTCATTTGTTATATCAATATTTGCACCCCAGCCTAATGCCTTCATATTCTCGACATAAGAGATGCCACTCTCTGTGATTGTTCCACCATAGTCATACTCATCCTTTAGCTTAGCATAGGCGTGTCCACCAGCCTCGTGAACAATAATCTGGCGGAAGTACTCATCATCATTAAAGACAATAGGGCAATACGCCACCGCTGCATCATTATTGAAGTACATCACGCAAGTTCCTGCATAGTTATAGGCATTAAGCACAGTAATAACGGTTAGGTCATTGGTATTGCTGATAGTAGGGACTTTTAGCGCATATTCAAAGCACTTAGAGCTATTGCCCGAGATAAGTGTCGCCTCTCCAAAGGCGCAACTAAAGACAGTTTCATTAACACCATCCACGCCATCACCCTTCGAAACAGCCTTAACCATATAGACATTAAACCTATCACGAAGTGTAATGTAAGGTTCTTCCGAGAAGAAGTGCTCCATTGCTCTGGTCATAACTGATTCATACTCGCCTCCATCACCCATCGCATCCTCAACAAAACCATCCCCCATAATCACAATATCTATACCCGTACCAACGGTAGCTTTTTGCAGCGTAATAACTTCGCCATCTCTAGATTCGAATTCCTGAATATCTGGGAACTCAATTTCTGAGGTATAGCGCACACCATCTTCGAGGATTTTTAGTGGTTTACTTGCCACAGCCCTCTGACCATCCGACATCTTTAGCGTAAACTCAAATTCCGCAGTTGAGCTAAGTTCACTTATTGCACTATTCCAAGTCACAGGCACTTTGATTGTTGCGCCAGTACTAGAGCCTAGTTTAATTTTATCATCAAGCAGTGATAGCTCAATCGTGTTGGTCGCTCCATACTGCATATCCTCTAGGTAAGCATTCACATAATCGCCATTCAAATCAAAAACAACCTCTGACAAGAAGGCATTTTGGCTACCGCTAGAGATAGTGAGTGTTTCGATAGTACCCTCAAAGTTAAGCGACTCCTCAAAAGAGAGTTCTAGTTCCAGTAGCGAGGATTTGTGTTCAAATTTCAGCGAGGCAGAGAGCTGATTATCGTAAATAAACGATTCTGACTGCATAAGTAAATCCAACGACTCAGTGCCATAACTGTCATACAAGTAATTTGCCCTAAAGCAGTAACTAATGCCATAGGTGCTATTACTAAATATTCCACCACTACCGACACAATTATATGCCCTGTACTCCTTGCCATTCTCCAGTGCTGAGCCTACAAACTCTGCATACTTGCCGTCGCTAGAGATAGTCGATGCATCAATACTAAAGATTTGGCTATACATACGCCCCTTTTCAGAGTCAATTTCCACAACGTATATAAAATCATCGCTACTCCAAGTTACCTTTGCGCCATCAATATCAACTCTTGTAGAGGCCGTCGAGGCAACCAGACGTGAGGAGTTGCCCTCTGTAGCATTGCCACCAAAGTCCTCCATATCGTTGGAGCTACACCCTACAACCATTGCACAAAGTGCTATACTTGCTAATATTTTAAACATTTTCATTGTTCTATTTCTGTTAAGGGGACTTCTAAAAAACTGATTTATATGAATTTGGGATGAGATTTTTAATTATTTTTTGCTGCTTTTATGGTCTAATAGCGGGCTATTCGACCATAAAAAAGTGAAAAAAGAATAAAAATATCGCCCAAAGGCATATAAAACCTCGCTCTATCTATCCATTATTTATTTTAAAATTTTAGTGGGGTCAGTTTTTAGAAGTCCCCTTAAATTGTGTCGTCTTTGAGGTCATCGATTTGCGGGTCAGCAGCGTAGGTTTGTTCTACTGTTAGCTCAGCAGAGTTTCCCTCTACCAAAAATTCAATCTCAGTGCTTCTGTTTGCCTCCAAGTCATTTGCTTCATAAGAAATCGTAACCTCTGTATCGCCACTTGCTGAGTTTGGTGATACCGTAATCCAGTTAGGTAAATCAGCGACCACCCACTCAGAGTTAGAGTTTACAGTAATATTGAATGATCCACTGGCAGCTCCAAGGGCTACCTCTGTTTCGCTAAGGCTAATTGTAGCATCCCCAGCGGCTTGTTCCACGGTAATGGTTTCGCTCAGTTCGCTAGCATTAATTACGATATAGCTGGTGCGGCTCTCTACTGTAGGGTTCGCTTCTAAAGAGATTGTCAGTACAATGTCGCCTGCGCTACCGCTCATAGGCGTAACATTTATCCAGCTTGGCACAGACTTAGTGTCGGAGAGTGAAAGCGACCAATTCACATTCGTAGAGAATTCAAATGTAGCCACCAAGTTCTCGTTCATAGTCAGAGTTGCTGGATTCGATAGTTCGAGGGTTGGTTCATCCTCTTCTTCTGGAGTAACGCTAGGGGTTTCTCCTGGGTCTGGTTCGGACTGAGTTTCGCATCCAGAGAGCGCAAACACAGCAACAAGAATCATTAAAAATCTTATAATCATCTAATTATTTAAGTTAATTAATTTAAAAATGCAGTTTTCGTTATTAAATTTTCGAGCACACGCTTACTGCCCAACTATCAAAGGTAGGTCATATTATTTAGAATTCCTAATTTTTACTAGGATAAAAACAAAGAAACTTTTAAGGTGATGTTTGGTATAATTACACAATAGAAAAGAGTAATTAAGAGGCTACACCTCTTAACTACTCTTTACAAGAACAAATTACCCAAAGAGCAGAGATTTTTTCAACTCTTTGAGTTTACTACCTCCTATCCCCTAATAACAAAGGTATTCATACTATTTGCCTTCACTAGGCAATCTGTTGTTTTATCACCCACTTTCATTGCGATTGAGCGATCCTTACCCTCAGTCTCAACATAAATAACCACTATATCGCCATTTGGATTCTTAAAGGCTAGAGCCTGCACACCATCCGCACTCTCTGTAGCAACATACTGCGCACCAACTGCCACAAATCCACTTGCGTGTTTCATCAGGTCGTACTCCAATGTATAGCGATATTTCTTGGTTGCGGGATCAACCACAACCAATGAATTTTGACGCCAACCCCAGCGGCTTATGCCACCCTCGTTCAACGAAATGTTCCAATAGTCATAAATCGAAACACCATTATCGAAATAGTGTTTCAAAAGTTCCCACGAGTGTAGAAGTCCTGCCCAGTCGTTCTGACCATCACCGCATTCCTGTTCAGTTTGAAGCAAGCGCATCTCAGGGTAATGCTTCCTAACATCTGCAATAGCATCCTTGCCAGCCCACTGGAAACCAACACCCTTTACATACTTCGAAGCATCTGGATCTTGTAACACTGTATCCACCAACAAGTAATTCGGGCGTTCCATAGTGCCAAACATAACATCAACACCTAGCCTTTCCATACGAGGCCCAAGATACTTCCCAACAAAGGTAGTAAGCCCCTGCGCTGTCCAGCAGCAACTTGGAAATACTTGATTAGAATTAAACTCATTTTGAGGCATAACGGCAAAAATGTCGATACCCTCTGCCCTATACCCTTCGATAAACTTCTCGAAGTAGAGTCCATAAGCATCAAGATAAGCATCCTCAACGATAAACATATCAGTACCCTCCTTGCCTTGGCGGTCTTCAGGCAGACCATTACCAAAGTCATTACCATAAATATCCTTCTCCTCCATAATAAATGACTTCGAGGCATAGTGTTTATTATGTTTCATCCACGCTGGTGGCGACCAAGGTGATGCCCACACAGCAATCTCAGGGTTTTGAGCCAGTGCAGCCTTGATAAATGGAATAAGGGTTTCTTTGTCATTTTCGATCGAGAAGTTCGCCATAGCGAAGTCACCTTCGGTTTCGTTGTAAGAGTACCAATCACGAGCAAAGTCATTAGCAGCCACTGGCATACGGCAAATATTAAAGTTTGCACCAACACCAGCCTTGAAGAGCTCCTGCATAATAGAGGTACGTTCCTCTGGGGTTAGTTCCATAAGCGACATCCACCCAAGCTCATTAAAGCAAGCACCAAAACCCTCGACACTTTGAGCTGTTTGAGCAGGCAGAATTTCTAGAGTTGTGCGTGTAAGTTCGCCCAAAGCCTCTGCGCTAAGGGGTTCTTGGCTAAAACTTTTTTCTTGGGTAGAGTAATAATGTTCCACTACCATTGAGTTTCCACCACAGGAAACTAGGCTAAGTGCTGCCAAGGCAGCGGTGTAATTTTTAATTTTCATAATATTTTTTTTAGAATTTAGTCTACTCTATTACAAAGGTATAAAAAATTATCTACCGATATACTCAAACCAATCAAAAGTAGCGGTTGCTTTGCTATTTTCGCCATTAGAGGTGGCATAGACTCCCACCATAGGGCCATTAAATTGCGAGCCAACCCTCATATCGCTAATAACTTCGAGAGCCACAGCCCCCTCCATTTTAGTTACAACCCCTTGGGCATCTTCAAACGAAAAATGCACACGCTCACCATCGCTTACCATACTGAGCACTACCCTGCCCTTCTTTGGCGCAGCGCATCTAGCCACCTCACTCTCTTCCCCATTAAATACTCTACGCACGACCATCTGTTCGCCCTCTTTCATAAAGGTCATAAACGAGGCATCGTCACGGAACAACACTAGCCCTGCCGCCTCATTACTCTTCTTGCTCTTTAGCTCCATTTGGGTGGATGCCGAGAAGTGAATAGCATCAATTCTTTGCGCCAATAGCGAGGAATTAGTAAGATCTTGGGCACGTCCCTCTCTGAGTTTCAGGGTTAGCAGACCACCCTCAAGGCTATACCATTTTTCTTGAGGTGAGCGCAACATATTCCAGTCAAGGCGCAGGCTTTCACCCTCGAACTCATCTCGTGTAGGGAGTTTTTCGACTGGTGACCACGGCAAATCGGGGCGCACCATACATTCTTCGATTTTACCCACACCCTCATTCACTACAATCCCTGGTTCTTCACCATTATACTCCCACTTCATAGGCACAAGAAATGTTTCACGAGCCAAGTATTTCTTATTATCCTTGAAGTTACGAATACCGAGGGCAACCATCCACCACTCACCATTTTGAGTCTGCACAATATCGCTATGCCCTACGGCAATAATCGGATAGTTCTGCCCCAAGTGGCGGTGCGTAATCACAGGGTTAATCATATTAGCGGTATAGGGCCCATAGATATTATCAGCAGTAAACTGAGTAATTGAGTGGTTATGCCCCGTACCCCCCTCGGCAACAGTCAGGATATACTTACCCTCATACTTATAGATATGTGGGCCTTCCGCCCACTGAGCGTTATTGGCGTGACCGTGGGTTAGCTGCACACGCTCACCAACCAACTTTCCTGCCTTAGTATCAAGCTCCTGCAACCAAGCACCCTGTTGCATAAGCCAATCTTCATTACCTGTGATATTTCCGTGACCAACATAGTAGCACTTGCCATCCTCATCCCAAAAGAGCGAAGGGTCAATCCCTGGGCAATTAAGTTCTACCGGTTCGCTCCACTCCCCTGCTGGGTCACTCGCAGTGATATAGAAGTTACCATTACCATCAATATTAGTAGTAATAATATAGAAAAGTCCCTCGTGGTAGCGAATAGTACAAGCGTATATTCCGCCATTACAGCGCAAGTCGTCCTTTAAGTTAACTCTCTCTGGATCAGTTCCGCCATACCCTATCAACTCCCAATTCACAAGGTCACGGCTATGGTAGATAGGAATTGCTGGAAACCACTCAAACGAAGAGTTTACCAAGTAGTAGTCCTGCTCTACCCTACATATAGATGGGTCTGGGTGGTAGCCCGAAAGAATAGGATTGTTGAATGTTTCAGGCTCTAGACCAACTCCCGTAACTTCGCTAACCTTATTAAAAAAGTCACGCTTACGCTCTGAGGTAATGCCCCACGACGCTGGAATGCTCTGATAACCCTCCTCGAAAGCCTCGCCATCACGCCTAAAATCGAAGAATCCCCACGAAGCATACTCCTCAACGGCCGCCATCATATTATTCTTTGGGGCATCGTAGTCGTAGTGGTCATCCTCGTTTACAACAATAGGTTTTACGCTGTATGTATCAAGCGAGCGAGTGCGCTCAATAAGTTGAGTCATCACATTTGGGTCGGTGATTGCATTACCGTGCAGCAAGACTATATCCGAGCACTCCACCACCTCGCTAGTTGGCAACACGCCACCGCTAAAGCTGGTAGATGCCAAGAGTCTGTGACCATCCTTCTCGATACTTTTTACAAGTTTGATAAGTTCAGGGATGCGCTCAGGTTGCAGTATATCGTGGTTATAGTAAATATCGCACTCATTGGCAACCTCCACAATCACATTGCGATAGCCACCCTCTAGCACAAACTCCGTTGCCTCCGTTGTAGCACGAACCACCGCTGCTTCATCCACCAAATACTCATCAGCACCAAAATAAAAATAACCAAGTATCACTACCATACCCAACTCATCCGCTCTGTCTAGTACTTTAGTAAGGCGTGCCTTAAAGTCCGCTCTGAGCGCACCATCTGGGTCGAAGGCAGAGTTCACCCACCCCTTATTGCCGTAGCCAACTGGGCTGCCACCCTGAAGATTTAGCGTAAAACTTAGAAGCCCATACTCTCTCCACTCCTGCATTGCTTCTACAAATTCATCGGTATTTCTATCGGCATCCCAGACCCCCGTGTCTGGATAGTTAAAGTGGTGGCGAGTATCTGGGTTCAGATCATCGAAGATACCGTTGACCATCCTAGAGTTCATAAGTAGACCCTCTACCCTGCTACCATTAAAGTAACGAGAAGAGTAGGTAATCTCACCATTAATGTAAAACTCATCGCCTACTATAGAGACCGTAGTGCGCTGAGCAAAAGCACCTACTACTAAAAAAAGTAGGCAAATTGCACTTAATAATCGTTTCATTTTCGTTTGAATATTAGTTAGTATATTGGTGAGATGCCAGCCGTTCAGAGCTAGCATCCCTCTTAAGGGGACTTACTCCACAAAGAAACTCTTTGTTAGTAGGTCTTTATCTTCTGAAGAAGCTCCAACCATAACGATAAATTCGCCTGGTTCAACGATTTTTTCCATCTCTATGTTATAGAACTCCAACTTATCAGGGGTAATCGTAAACTCAACTCTTTTGCTTTCGCCTGCCTTAAGCTCAACTCTAGAGAAGTCCTTAAGTTCTTTCACAGGGCGTGTAACGCAACTAAACTTATCACGAATATAGAGTTGGGCAATCTCAACACCATCACGCTCACCCTTGTTGGTGATTGTTACAGATGCCTTAAGGGAGCCGTCCTTAGCAATACTATTTTCAGAGAGTTCTAGATCCGAGTACTCATAGTTTGTGTATGAAAGTCCATAGCCAAATGGATAGAGCGGCGTAGACTCACCATCCTTATAGACGTGGAAGAAGTGCGAAGGTTTGTGGTTATACACCATTTGAATTTGACCAGCTGAGCGTGGCATCGTTACCGATAGCTTAGCCGATGGATTAACCTCCCCGTAAAGGATTTCAGCAAGAGCCTGACCACCATACATACCTGGTTCCCAAGCATTCACAAGCGCAGGGAGATTCTCCGCTGCCCAATTCACTGATAGCTGACGACCCGTAACTAGCACCAAGATAGTTGGTTTACCGCTAGCGTACAATCTTTCGATAAGCTCATTTTGAAGACCGATAAGGTCGAGCGACGAGCGGTCAACATTCTCACCGCAAGTTCTTTCGTTCCAACGGTGGCGCATCATATACTCACCAGCCACAACGATATTCAAGTCCACACCACTGGCAGCTTCGACAGCCTTATCAACGCTCTCTTGGCTCATATTATTTGGATCCCAACCTTGGTCAACAAAGACAAAATCGGTAGATGGGCTTACCATTTGCAGCCCCTCTAAGATAGTGACTACGTTCTCCTCCATTTGTGAAGCACTCCAGTCACCCAAGATATTTTCATCATTGGCGTTGATACCAGTAACCAATACTTTTTTGTATTTTTGGGCATCAAGAGGAAGAATTCCGTCATTTTTAAGCAGCACGATTGAGTTGCGTGCAGCCTCTAGCGCAGTACCTCGGTGCTCCTCGCATAAGCGAACTTCCATAGTCTTTTCCTCATTAGCATAAGGATTTTCGAAGAGTCCAAGAGCGAACTTAGTGTAGAGAATACGGCGCACCGACTCGTCAATTCTCGACATCGGAATGCGACCCTCATTGACTAGTTCCACAACCATTTCGTTCCAATTAACACCGTGCATATGCATATCCATACCTGCCATAATTGACTGATAGAAAGCCTCCTTTAGAGTTTCAGCCGTAGCGTGCAGGTCATTGATTCTCTCAATATCCATCCAGTCGCTAACCACAAAACCCTTAAAGCCCCACTCCTCACGTAAAATATCCTCCATCAGGTACTCGTTCGAGTGGCAAGGCACACCATTTAGCTCATTGTGGGCAGTCATAAGTGAGAGCGCACCAGCCTCTACACCCTTTTGGAAGGGTGGCAAAAAGACCTCACGCAGCGTTCTTTCCGAAATATCGGCAGGGGCAGCATTAGTACCATTAACTGGTTGGCTACCAGCAATAAAGTGCTTGATACACGCCAATACATCTGTTTCAGGGTTATCTAGATTACCTTGGTAGCCCCTAACCGAAGCCTCTCCAAGTAGTGCAACAAGGTATGGGTCTTCGCCAAAGGTTTCACCCACTCGTCCCCAACGAGCATCACGAGCAACCTCCACATTTGGATTAAATGTCCAGTGCATATTCATCGCACGCATCTCCTTAGCAGTCTGGCGAGCAATGGTGTACGCCATATCGGTATCAAACGAGCACGATAGCCCAATATTAGTAGGATAGACCGTGTTATCAGGGGCATTTGCATTACCGTGGATAGCGTCAATACCAAAGATTACAGGGATTTGTAGGCGACTCTGCATAGCAAGCTCTTGGATATAGTTAGCCTCCTCGATATGGAGCACGTGCAGGAACGAACCTATTAGCCCCTCTTTAGTCCACTCCTCGATAGTGGCAATCGACACCCCTGGGTAGAAGGCATTAGCGGTATTGTTGCGCAGTTCCTCTTCGCTCATCCCTGCAACATTTTGCTTGATATGGTCAAGACCAACAAATTGGTTCATCTGCCCAACTTTTTCCTCAATGGTCATTCTTTTAATGAGGTCCTCTACACGCTCTTCGATTGGTACTTTAGCATCGAGGTAGAGAGCCTTTTTACTAGGTTTAGCAGCGGTCAATAGACCTGCCGCAACTAAAATTGCACCTGTGTACAAAATTCTTTTCATCGTTTTTCTATTTTAAATTTTCAATTTTCTTAGTCGCACTTATATACCCAATGCGCTCCATCAATAACACCAAGCTCTCACCACTCTGCAAAGAGATAGGTTCACTATAGAGCTTATATTGAGTTGAGAGAGGCTCTCCATCTCTACAAATCTGAAAAGAGATAGAGTTAATTTTGGGGTCATTTAGAACAGTTACAACATTATCTTCAACCTTAGTTAGAATAGGCTCAACAGACTGCTTTACACCCTCTGGTTGGCGTTGGGCAATAAATTCATCCTCATTCCACTCTACCCACTCACTATTGTAAGGCTCTATCCACTCCCGTTGAAATGCTCTACGCATTTGCTCTAATACAGACTCATAGCTCTTATCACTTGCTAGGTTATTAACCTGGAGAGGATCTTCTATGCAATCATATAGCTCCTCGCTGCAACCTGCAACATCGAACCACCTGCTCTGCACAGCACTTAACTCACCGTTTCGGTACATCTCGACCATCTCTGCCATCATAGGCATATCCAGACGATACTCCACCGGACGATAAATCGACTGCTCAGGCATATAGTTATAGATATATTGATACCGATCATTTCGAATTGAGGCACGTTTTTCGACCTGCTCATCAAAGCGATTAGTAGCACCAAAGACATACTCACGAGGCTGAACCGCCCGTTGAGAGCCATACATTGCCACTCCGTGAAGATTTTCAGGAATTTCTACACCTGCCAACGAAAGCACCGTAGCGGGAATATCGACAAACATATTCAGCTCGCTATTCACACTCCCCGCATCTTTGTTGTCAAGCAATCGTATCATAAAGGGCACTCTGCTACCAGAGTCCATAATCTCACGCTTCCCACGAGGCAACGGTCCACCATTGTCCGAGTAAAATATAACAATAGCATTATCGGCTCTACCGCTACTCTCTAACTCGTCCAAAAGCACCTGAAACTGTCTATCCATCTCAGTGACATTGCTATACATCACTGCCATATCGTGTCGAACAATTTGGGTATCAGGATAGTACAAAGGGACAATAATTTCGTCTGGATCAACCGAAAGTGGCATATCGGTACGTCGCCACACCTGCGATTCGTGCGTCACAAAGATATTAAATATCGAGAAGAATGGTTGATTCTGGGGTGCATTACGCCAGTGGGCATCCTTACCTTGTTCATCCCACGCTGCTATTGGTGGATTGAATTGGTAATCAGTTTTGTCGTTATTGGTGCAGTAATAACCCGCCTCTCTTAGGTACTCAGTGTAGCACTTCACTCCAGCTGGCGGCACTGCCTCATAATCACTTACAAAGTCATCAACACGCATAAAGTTTGCACCATCGTTGGATGAGTAACGCCCCGTAATTAAGGAATAACGGCTCGGTGCAGAAACCCCAACGCAGGTGTACATATTGGTATGGCGAATAGCTCCTTGAGCAAAGCTATCTAGATTAGGCGATACGGCAACACTGTCGCCGTAACACCTCAAGTAAGGACTAATATCCTCACAAACAATCAACAAGATATTAGGTTTCTGGTTGTCCTGAGCAGCGGCAGTACCACATAGCGATGAACAACACGCCAGCCCAGAGGCTATCATTCCTCCTCCCCAATGCAACTTTAGTCTATTCATAACCCTAAAGTTGCTATTCGCCCCACTCTTTGATAAGGTTAAAGAAACCAGCCTTGCGAGTACTACTAATAGTCCAGTTGGCAGGAAGCGATTGGAAACCAACATTTAGCGAATCACCTGCTACACGATAATCAAAGTAACCCCACGAAGCGTGTTGCGACGTTGCTGCCGTAAAATTATTGAATTCCTGCTCGAAACAGTAGTTATCATCTTCGTTATAGACAATCGGTTTGATGTCATTACCAAGCATTAGTCGCACTTCTCTCATTTGTTTTAGAATCAGCGTAGGGCTTTCGAGTCTATTACCGTGGATAAGCAGGAAGTCAGATGCCTTTGCACTCGCTTGGTCAGGCACAATCCCACCACTATAACTAGTCGAGACCAGTAGCCTGCGACCACTCTGGTCTTTAACGGTTTTAGCGAGTTCGATAAGTTCGTGAACCCTACCCCCTTCGCTCTTTTCCCACAGCAGGATTGGTTGCTGGAATAGAATGTCGCTTTCGTTACCAACCTCAATGATAACATTGGTATAGCCTTTATCGAGCACCCATTTACAGGCATTCTTTAGACCCGTTTTAATTGCCTCTTCGTCATCGAAAACACGCTCTTGCGCACAGTAGAAAACCCCGACAATAGCAACCAAACCGAGTTCATCGGCACGGTCAAGTATTTTTTCAAGTCTATCCATATACTCTTCTATTAGAGAACCATCGCTACGGAAAGCCGAGTTAATCCAAGGTTGGTCTGGGTGGTAACCGATTGGGTCACCCCCTTGTAGGTTGATAGTGAATGCAAGCAGGTTATGCTCTCTCCAAATAGGCATTGCCTCGATAAACTCACGGTTGTTACGTTCAGCATCCCATACTTTGGTGTCTGGATACGCCCATTTTGAACGAGTAGAGTCGTTCATATCATCAAAGATGCCGTTTACCATACGAGAGTTAGGGAGCAGTCCTTGGATGTTATATCCACGCCAAGTCTTACCTTCAAAGGTAGGCTTGCCATTAATATAGAACTCCTCTCCAACAATAGAAACGGTAGTATTACGACCAGATTCTTTGACTTCGAGAGTAGAGCCACAGGCGCAACAAGCAACTGCAACAAGTAAAAAATAAAAGATTCGTTTCATAGTTAGATAAAATTTTAAAAAAGTGAGGAGGAGGTTATGCGCCTCCCCCCCACTTCAGTGTTATTTTATAGTTGTTTGTTTATTCAACAGGTCTGAAAGCCCAAACCCAACCGGTACCGTGTGCAGGAGCATTCGAGCAGTAAAGAATAAAGCTATCATCAGTAAGTTCGATGATTGTAAATTCAGAACAAAGGTTAGCAGGGTCAGTACTAAATGCATAACCACCTAGAATCATACCGTCTCCAGCAGTGTAGAACATTGAGAAACTACTATTGAAGCTAAATGTACCAACATCAGCTGTAGCACCGTCATACTCGTAGTGAAGAAGGTTAGCAGCACCGTCAAGGTTGAACACCATACTACCTTCATAGTCAAAAGGAGTACACCAGTCATTACCAGCATTCCACCAGCAACCGCTCCAAACGTCAGGGTTGTCACCTTCTGCCATATAGAACCAGAAACCACCATCACCAGGCTCGCCTGCGAATTCCCATTCTTTAGAATCATATTCCCAACCTACTAGATAAGCGTAAGCATCAGCAGGAGCAACGTCAATTTGATCAATAGTAACATCAATAGTTTTAGTAATACCAGTAACGATATTATCCAAAGAACCGTCGATATACTGGTTGCTGATAGTGTAAGTAAAGGTGTGAGTACCAGTCATAGGATACACAAAAGTAACCTTATCAGTAGACGCAGAACCAATATTATAGTTCCAAGAACCCATAACACCTTCAGTTGTCATTTGAAGTGTAATTTGGTTAGAACCAGGAGTTTCTTGATACGCCACTAATGTAACGTCATCTGGGTCAAACGAGTTTGTGAGCTCTAAGCGATTTTCGCTAGGTTGGCAAGCAGTAAACAATACTGCAAAAGCACCTACGAGCATTATTAACTTATTTTTCATAATTTATTATCGTATTTATATTTTAATTTAAAAACTTCGTAACTTCTAGTTGCTACTACCAACCTGGGTTTTGATCGTAAGCACCACCAGATAGAGCGATTTCAGTCTCAGGAATTGGCCATAGACCCTTTTGAGTTGCATTAGGAGTCATAGTATATACAGTTTCAAGACCGTCAGTTTGAACAGCAGCTTCTTTACCATAGTATAGGCTAGAGCTATTGTTAGTAACATCACCCCAACGAACGATGTCATACCAACGAAGAGCCTCGAATGCAAGTTCGTGTAGACGTTCTGTCTTAAGTGCATCTAGTGAGTAAGAAACTGATTCAAGACCAGATCTTGAACGTACAGCATTCAAACCATCAGCAGTGCTAGTAAGCTCAGAGTGCATAAGAAGTACATCAGCGTAGCGCATCAACACGAAGTCTTGAGCGTGCCATAGTTGATAGTCGTAAGAACTACCAGTGTCATAAATATAAGCAAATATACCCACTGAACCATAAGCAGTGCCGTTAATCATATAAGATTGGTATTTTTTGTTCCAGTAGCCTGTGTGTTGAGTACAAGGTTGAACTTCGAAGCCATCCATACCATTTTCAGCATCACCTGCAACCAAGATAGAACCTTCTTTACGTGGGTCATCATCGCTCCAATCAGTGTAAAGCTTAGGGTGAACAGTACCCATACCCCAACCTTTGTAGAATGGCTCTAGGTTATTGTCACGAGGACCGAAGTATAGACAAACACGGTTAGTGTATTGTTGACCACTGTCATAGTTCCAGTTACCAAATGCATAACGGATAGAGAACATAACCTCGCTGTTACCAGTTACACCTGCCATTGAAGATGTGAAACCATCTTGACCAGCCCACTGTAGGTTGTTAGTTTTAGCCCAAGGAAGTTTGTTGTCACCAGCAGCATCACCATAAGCAGAAGATACATAGTTGATGTGAGAAGCAGCCCATAGGTTTCTAAAGTCAGAGATAAGAGCGTAACCACTATTATTCATACAGTCTTCTAGGTAAGTAACGATGTCAGAAGAAGAAAGAGTTGCACCACCAGCCTCTTCGTTAAGAGTAGCTGAAGAAGTAGAAACACCCTCAACATTTGTCATATAACCAGTGTAGTACAAGAATGCACGAGCGATATAAGCCTCAGCAATCCATCTGTTAGCGTGACCATACTCCGTAGAAGCATAAGCAGTAGCAGCCTTATTTGGGAAAGCGTCGATTGCTAGCTTGAAGTCAGAGATAACCTTTTGGTAAGTCTCGTCAACTGTAGAGCGACCTACCGTACGGTCAGAAGTTGTAGTTTCGATGATAGGTACACCACCAAAGTTACGAACTGCACGGAACATATAGTAAGCACGCATAAAGTATGCTTCACCAAGAGTTTGAGCTATGAATTCTTCGTATTCAGCTTCTGTATCATAGTACAATGACAAATCGAAGTCTTCAGCTTGAATACGCTCGATAATTGCGTTAGCACGGTAAACTCCGTCATAAGTGTCGGTCCAAAGCTCTGCGTGGTAGTCAACACCATTAGCTGTGAATGCATCCATATAAGTAGTAGTTTCACCACCAGAACCACCACCACCTAGCATAATATCATCGAAAACGTTAGCTACGATAGCTTCATCAGACTTCATATCGCCAGAGTAAAGTGGAAGGTAAAGACCTGCAACAGCAAACTCCATTTCATCAGGAGTACTGTAGAATGTATCCAAGTCCTTGTTATATATATTATCCGTTTCAAGGAATCCCTTACAGCCACTTAGTAAAAATACTAAAGAAAGGGCTGGTATTATAATTTTTTTCATAATTTAATCTTGTTTTTATAAATTTAAAATACTTCTGCCTTTTGACTTTTAGAATGTAAGGTTAAGACCAATCATTACAGTACGAGGAGTAGCGTAGTAACCAAGGTCTACACCTGATCCCCAAGAACAACCATCACCACCATAAGATACGTTAGGGTCATATCCTTCGTAACCAGTGAATGTGTACAAGTTGTTAACTGAAACATAAAGACTGATGTTAGATGCCCAAGTTTGCTTCTTAAGTAGAGTAGCGAAGTCATAACCAACAGTTAGGTTAGTGATACGTAGGTAGTCTGCATCATAGACATATAGGTCAGAGATATAAGAGCTATTACGGTGACCAGAAGAACTTAGGATAGGAAGGGTATTAGAAGTACCTTCACCAGTCCAACGGTCAAAGATTTGAGTTGTCCAGTTACGATACGAGTTGTTGTCAGCACCGTGACCCCAGAAGTATGAGTTGAATACTTGCATACCGAATTCACCCGATGCAGTTACATTAAGGAAAGCACCTTTGTAGCCAAAGTTAAGACTCAAACCTAGAGATACGTCTGGGTTAGGGTCACCAATCATAGTTTTGTCATTATCGTCGATAACACCGTCACCATTAACGTCTACGAAACGAACGTCACCAGGTTTTGCATCGCTAAAGTAAGCATCGCCATTTGAGTTAACATAAGCGTCAACTTCACTTTGGTTTTGAAGGATACCGTCTGTTTGGTAACCGTAGAAGTAACCGATAGGCATACCAACCTCTACACGGTTGATAGCATCACAGTTGTCATAGATTTGAGAAGTAGGACCACTGATGTAACCACCGTCAGCATCAAGAGCAGTAACTTCATTCTTGTTAGTAAAGATACTTACAGCAGCACCATAAGAGAAGTCACCTACGTTGTCTTTCCAACGAAGAGTCCACTCAGTACCAGCATTCACGATTTCACCACCATTAACGAATGGAGCACTTGCACCATAAGTACCTTGGATAGGAGAAATTACCAACCAGTCTTTAGTAGTCTTCTTGTACCAGTCGAAAGTGAATCCTAGACGTGAGTCAAAGAAACCAAGGTCAAGACCGATATTAAGCTGTTCTGAAGTTTCCCAAGAAATGTCTTCGTTAGAAACGTTAGAAGGGTAGCTAGAAGTAGCTGCAGTAAGTTTATTGTCACCGAAGTAGTAACCAAGGTCAGTAGAAGTAACATTAGAAGTGTAAACAAAGCTTACGTAGTTACCATCTGAATCCATAAGGGTTTGGTTACCATTCTGACCCCAACTAGCACGAAGCTTACCAGAGCTTAGCCAGTTTACGTCTTGCATAAATTCTTCTTCAGTGAAGTTCCAACCTGCAGAGATTGAAGGGAAGTAACCCCATTGGTTGCCAGGAGCAAAGTTTGAAGAACCGTCGGCACGCATTGTGAAGTCAACCATATATTTGTCATCATAAGAGTATGAGAAACGACCCATAAACGATAGTACACCACCACCACCAGCAGCCCAGTCATAACCCCAATAGCTCATATCTGCAACTGACGAAGGAGTAGGAACGTTAGCTAGGTAAGCGTTATCTAGGCTACTGTAAAGAGAACCCTTTGCAGAAGCACCTACACCCATATCAACGAATGTTCCTTGTGTTTCTTGACCAAGAAGTACAGAGAAGCTATGTTTGTCGATTGTTTTAGCATAGTTAATTGTATTTGACCAAGTGTAAGAAGTGTATTGGTATGCGCCTTGAGAAACGTTGTCAGTAACAGTACCTGTAGAAAGGTTACCAAAACCAGTGTGAACAGGGCTATAAGAACGACTGTTGCTAAAGCTAGCGTTAACACCGAATGAAGAACGGATATTCAAACCTTCGATAGGGCTGATGTTCAAGTAAGCATTACCTGTGATATTGTTGCTACCACCGTCAGTGAATTGTCCACGATCCCAGTAAAGACCACCAAGTGGGTTGGTGTGAGCTTGGTTTAGACCATCAAGGTTAGGAGCGATACCAGATTCGTCTGGAGATTCGTCCCAGTAAGCTGGCATAAGAGGAGTTGTACGACCTGCATTGTAAACGTCATTCCAGTATTGGTTACCAGTTGCAACGTATTTACTAGTAGTGTAAGTATAGTTAAGGTTTTCACCGAAAGTCACGATCTTACGATCATCTTTTTCCCAAAGGATAAACTCGGTATTGATGTTTGTGTTGAAGCGTTCGTAGTAAGCATCAGAAACATCACCACCAACAAGACCTTCTTGTCTGTAGTAACCAGCACCCAAAGAGTAAGTTGATTTAGAACCACCACCAGTTATAGTAACAGAGTGACTCTGGATTTTAGCATTTTCAGATAGGATTTCATCAAGCCAGTCAGTACCTTCCCAACCGTCTTCAAGCATACCCCAGATATACTCACCATAAGTAGAACCAAGACCTGAACTTTGACCATCCAACCAACTGTTGTTAGAAAGCAGTGAAAGCCAATCGTTAGCAGCAAGACCGTCATTTATCTTCATTTCGTCTTGAATATACATATATTCTTGAGCGTTAAGGAATGATGGTTGGTTTGCCAAGTTTTGGAAACCTACATAACCGCTATACGATACTTGAGTCTTTTGGTCTACTTTACCTTTTTTAGTTGTAACGAGGATTACACCATTAGCAGCCTTAGAACCGTAAATTGCAGCCGAAGCAGCATCTTTAAGTACGTCGATAGACTCGATTGATTGTGGGTTAAGGTAGTCAATGTTACCAACTTCAACACCGTCTACAATGTAAAGAGGTGCAGAGTTACCAACAGTACCAAGACCACGGATAACAACGTTTGTGCTAGAACCAGGAGCACCATTTTCTCTGTCAATAGTCACACCGGCAGCAGTACCTTGAAGTGCTTCCATTGCAGAAGTTGTGTTAAGTTTAGCGATGTCCTCGCCCTTTACGTTAAGGTTAGCACCAGTCACCAATTTCTTTTTGGTGGTACCGTAACCGATAACTACGATTTCTTCGAGTTGAGTAACGTCTTCCGAAAGCTCAACATTAAGAGTGTTAGAGGCTGTGTTAACCTCGATCTCACGGGTTATAAAACCAGCGTAAGCGAATACAAGTACTGCACCCTCGGTTGGAACTTTAATGGTGTACTCACCATTAACGTCTGTTCCAACAGCAGTTGTTGTACCTTGAAGAACGACAGTTGCGCCAATAATTGGTAAACCATCACTCTGCGATGTCACTGTACCAGAAATAGTTGCATTTTGTGCAAAAACACTACTACTCAGAAACAGTAAAGAAACGAAAAGCAAAAATTGTTTCATACTACATTTTGTTAATTTAAGTTAATATTAAGTTGTTTGTTAGTTTTGTTTGTTCTATACTAATAATAAAATCTGTGTACACGCACACTTCTCTGTCTTAAACCATTTCAGAATACACATCCGTTATACTATAGTATATATGCGTGTATTTTTAAAAAAGTTCTATACTTTAAATTGCGTTACACAAACCTGTTTAATAAACAGTATAACCTTTACACTTTTTGCATTCTCTCTTAAAAAGAAAGCAAATCCACTCCATTACTTATTCAAAAGTAAGCAATAATTAGCTTTCTACCAAATAAATTTTACATTTTTTTTACACTTTTTAGTTATTAAATTTTTTAATTAATGTTAAATAGTTGGTTTTCTTTTATTTACCCCATTTATTGCTTTCTTTTTAAGAAAAAAAAGCTACAAGATATACCACCAGAATAAAAGATCTATACAAAGGCACAAAACACCACAAAAGAACTAATTAGCTTACCCTCAGTACGTTGTATGCAAATTCAGCATAAAACACACCATCAAAACAACAAATTTGCGTACTTACAAAACAACTCAAAAAATAGCAATTTATAATTTTATTTAAAAATATAATGCGCTGGTTGCAAGCATATTAACCCCATTGTTACAGAAATATAACACCACACTATAATATACACCACAAAATGCGCTAAGGTATAGAAAAACAATAGCGTACTTCCCTTCGAAAAGAAAATACGCTATTACTTATTTTTATAAAAATCCCTAACTACTTCTCAAAAGTAAGGTAGCCCCACTTCTCGGGGCGGTGCATATCGACTGCGCCTGTGGGTGTCCACACCCAATTCTCCTCAAACCCATAATTATTCGTACCCTCTTTTTTACGATACTCTCCATCCACCACCTCAAACTTCAGCCACTCCACTCTCGAAAAATTCAACCTCCAACGCTGCTCACTCATTGGCTTGTGCTTATCATAGGAACTTTGCAGCACTCCCTTAATAGGCATCTTCACCTCGAAAGTCCACTTCTCGTCCACATCGCTCGGATCATTAATCGTTCCATACGCCTTAACCGCCGATACCATCCCCTTCATATCGAAATTATTGATATGCACACCCCCTCGTGCCTGAGGCTCGGTAAGCAACAAGTCCCACTCTGTGCCAAGTACATTATACTCATACTCCTGATAATTCCTACCATCGGAGTCTGGATCAATAAAAATCTCAATATCATTATCCCAATAGATCGTAGCATCACGCTCGGTGAGAGTTCCCCAGAGGTGCGGCTCTTCCATCTCGAAGGCAAAATAAATATATGTATCATCCCACATCACCTTTGCACGGGTACTATATATAGGTGTAGGCTCATAGTCAAAGCCACGAATATCGACAAACTCCGCTGTCCAAGGTGCAGCAGCCCACGCCTGGTCGGTAATATCACCATCCACAACAATCTCACCACTCTTTACAAAGGGTGCAACATAGCTACGTGGCTGGCTCTCTTGCGCCACAACACACAGTGACATTAGTGCCACCACACTCATAAAAATTACTTTTTTCATTTTTTATAGCATTAGGTATGACTTAATCACATCGTCCAACTCGCCATCCAAGATAGCATCACAGTCGGAGGTCTGGTAAGAGGTTCTATGGTCTTTAACCCTACGGTCATCGAGCACATAGGAGCGGATTTGCGAGCCCCACTCGATTTTCTTCTTCGAGGCTTCAATCTCGCTCTTTGCAGCCTCACGTTTCTCAAGTTCAATGGCATAGAGCTTTGAGCGCAGAATCCTCAGCGCATTATTTCGGTTATCGAGTTGAGAGCGAGTCTCCGTATTTTCAATAACAATACCTGTTGGCAAGTGCCTCAACCTCACCCCTGTTTCGACCTTATTGACATTCTGCCCACCTGCGCCACCGCTACGATAAGTATCCCACTCAATATCCGAGGGTTTGATTTCGATTTCAATATTATCGTCCACACTCGGTGTAACCGCCACACTCACAAAAGTTGTTTGGCGTTTATTATTAGCATTAAAGGGTGAAGGTCGCACCAATCTATGCACCCCATTTTCACCCTTCAAGTAACCAAAGGCATACGCCCCCTCAATCTCCATCATTACAGATTTTATACCCACGGGGTCACCCTGCTGAATATCGAGTATCTTAAGGGAGTAGCTATGTTTTTCTGCCCAGCGAGAGTACATACGTTGCAGCATTTGCGCCCAGTCCAGTGCTTCGGTGCCCCCTGCCCCAGCATTAATCTCCACGATAGCCGCCATAAGGTCTTCCTCACCCCCCAGCATCTTTTGCAACTCTAGAGCTTCGATTTTCTGTACTATATCATTATATATAGTATCCCCCTCCAATTCTTCAACCACTCCCTCTTTAATAAAATCTGGCAATAGTTCCAACTCCTCAACGCCACGCATAATCTCGCTCCACTTCTCCAGCGTATTTTTCACAGGCGCAATCGTACGCATAGCCTCTTGCGCTGCTGCGGCATCACTCCAGAAGTCGGCGTCACTTTCACTCTTTTGGTGAGCACTGAGTTGCAAAGATAGTGCTTCGATGCCAAGAGCTTCGCCAAGTGCTGCTACACGCTCCCCCGTTTGCTTTATTTGTTCTTGTGTTATCATAATTAATTAAATGACAAAGATAATAAAATTTCTAAAAAAATTTGTATCTTTGTATCAACAACTTAAAAACAACATTAAAACAATGTACACAAATATCCAAAAACATCTCCAAAGCGAGCTTGAAACAATCAAGGCGGCTGGTCTATTTAAAAACGAACGCATTATCGAAAGCCCTCAAAGAGCAAATATCGAGGTGGGTGGTAATGAAGTGCTAAACTTCTGCGCCAACAACTACCTTGGACTATCAGACAACCCTCGCCTGATTGAAGCTGCCAAAAGAGCTATGGATGAGCGTGGATTTGGTATGAGTTCTGTTCGCTTTATCTGCGGCACTCAGGATATTCACAAGGAGCTTGAAAGAGCCATTGCCGATTACTTTGGCACAGAGGACACTATATTATATGCAGCCTGTTTTGATGCTAATGGCGGTGTCTTTGAGCCATTACTGACAGAAGATGATGCTATTATCTCTGACTCACTGAACCACGCCTCAATTATTGATGGGGTTAGGCTCTGTAAGGCTGCACGCTATCGCTACGCTAATGCAGATATGGCAGACCTCGAAAAACAACTCCAAGAGGCTCAGAAACACCGCTTTAGAATCGTGGTGACGGACGGTGTATTCTCTATGGATGGTAATGTTGCACCGATGGATAAGATTTGTGAACTAGCCCAGAAGTATGATGCAATGGTTATGGTAGATGAGTGCCATAGTGCAGGTGTTGTGGGAGCTACGGGTCGTGGTGTTACCGAGAAGTACGACCTTCGTGGCAAGGTAGAGATTATCACTGGTACGTTGGGTAAGGCAATGGGTGGTTCTATCGGTGGTTTTACTACTGGTAAGAAAGAGATCATCGAGCTACTTAGACAACGCTCACGCCCATATCTATTCTCTAACTCGATTCCTCCAGCAGTGGTTGGCGCATCGCTAGAGATGTTCAAGATGCTTGGTGAAAGCGACGATCTGCATACAAAACTACAAGGCAACGTTGAGCACTTTGTTAATGGTATGACTTCTGCTGGTTTCGACATTAAGCCTACACAATCGGCAATTTGCGCCGTGATGCTATACGACGCTCCACTGGCACAGCAAATGGCAGCAAAACTACTCGACGAGGGTATCTACGTAACGGGCTTCTTCTACCCAGTCGTACCAAAGGAGCAGGCACGTATCCGTGTACAGGTTTCGGCAGGTCACTCCATAGAGCAACTTGACAAGTGTATTGCAGCATTCACCAAAATTGGAAAAGAACTATCAGTTATTTAATGAAAAGAAGATTTATTGTTATACTTTTATTGGCATTTTCGCTGCTTATAGGGTGTTCGCCAAGCGAGGACTTTAGCTATGCAAAGAGGGTAAATACCTTTATCGGTACAGAAAATGGGGGGAATGTTTACCCTGGAGCTAGTGCGCCCTTTGGTATGGTGCAGCTCTCGCCAGATAATGGACTAAGCGGATGGTACAGAATCGCAGGCTACCACTACCCTGACACCACTATCGCAGGCTTTTCGATGACCCACCTTTCGGGGACTGGGGCAGGCGACCTCTATGATATTAGCTTTATGCCAGCCACCGCTCCACTACGTATTGGGGCAGGCGAGTTGGGGGTTTACTCTAGTTTTAAGCACGCCAGCGAAGAGTCCTATGCAGGGTATTATAGCGTACTGCTTGATACTTATGACATTAAGGTTGAGCTTACTGCTACGGAGCGTTGCGGTGTGCAGCGTTATACCTTCCCCGAAAGTGACGAGGCAGTAGTAATACTAAACCTCAAAAAGACTATGAACTGGGATGCCCTCACAAAGGCTGAAATCAAAGTAATTGATAATAAAACTATCGCAGGGTATAGATACTCAACTGGTTGGGCAACTGACCAGAGGGTCTATTTCTACACCGAATTCTCTGAACCATTTATTGAGTGCTCAATCATAGACAGCATTGCACGCTTCGAGTGGAAAACCACAAAGGGCAAACAAATCACCGTAAAGACCGCTATTTCAGCTACTTCTGCGGAGGGTGCTAAGCGTAATTTTAGTGAGGTTGAGGGGCGCAGCTTTGATGAGATTCAAAGGGCTACCACCGCACAGTGGAACCGTGACCTCAGCTGCATAGAAATAGAGGGTGCTACCCCTGACGAAGAAACCATCTTCTATACGGCACTTTACCGCACTATGCTTGCCCCAACTATCTATAATGATGTGGATGGAGCATATCGTGGCGGCGACCTAGAAATCCATAAAGGTGATTTCACCAACTACTCTACCTTCTCGCTTTGGGATACCTACCGCACTGCTCACCCACTGCTAACCATTACTAACCCTCACCGTATTGAGGGTATAGTGGAGTCACTGCTTAGTTTTTATGACGAGAGTGGCGCACTGCCAGTGTGGAATATGTGGAGCACCGAAACTGATATGATGATTGGCTACCACTCAGTGCCAGTAATCGTGGAAGCCTACCTCAAGGGCGTTAAGATGGATGCGCAAAGAGCACTAGCGGCTTGTGTAGCAACCGCTTCACAGACGGGCTACCGTGGCATTGGCGACTATATGGCAATAGGCTATGTTCCTGCCGATGAGGGTGAGAGCGTTAGCAAGACTATCGAATATGCCTACGACGACCACTGCATTGCACTTATGGCGGAGGCTATGGGCGAAGATGCTATTGCCGAGGAGTTTTATGCTCGTGCCAATAACTTTAAGAATATATTCAAAGATGGATTCTTCCAACCACGTGGTAAGGATGGAGAGTTCCTAGAAAACTTCGATGCCAAGGAGTACACCCACCATATCACCGAAAGCAATGGTTGGCAGTACCGTTTTGGTGCTCAGCACGACATTCCAGCAATGATTGCGCTGATGGGTGGCGAGGAGTTCTTTGAGATGGCACTAGATAGTATGTTCACCTACTACCCTACCCCAAGTGACTCACTACCAATATTTTCGACTGGTATGATTGGTCAGTATGCCCACGGTAATGAACCGTCGCACCATATCGCCTACCTCTATAACTATATAGGTAAGCCACAAAAGAGTGCGCACTATGCCGATACGATTATGCGCACCCAATACTCTAACACCCCAGCAGGACTGTGTGGCAACGAGGACTGCGGACAGATGAGTGCGTGGTATGTGATGAGTGCACTTGGTTTTTATAGCGTTGACCCAGCATCGCTGGAGTATGCACTTGGCTCACCACTCTTCCCAAAGGCTACCATTAAACTACCTAATAATAAACAATTTATAGTGGAACGTAATGGCAATGGCAGACTACCAAAGAGCTATACCCTAAATGGGGAAGAGCTAGAACGCCCATTTATTACGTGGAGCGACATTATAAGCGGTGGCACACTAATTTTTAACTATTAAATAACTATATACACACACATTAATGAAGAAAATAATCCTAGCAGCAGCTATTGCACTCCTTGGAGTGAGTTGCTCAACTAAAGAAAAGAGTACAACAACCTCAGAACTACGCCCTATCGACTACGTAGATCCAATGATTGGTAGTGGCTACCACGGTCACGTCTTTGTGGGAGCTAACGTTCCTTTTGGCGCAGTGCAACTTGGCACTACTAACAATATGCAGGGATGGGATTGGTGTTCAGGCTACCATATCTCGGACTCTACTAATATCGGTTTTGCACATACCCACCTCTCAGGTACTGGCATTGGCGATAAGGGTGATATTCTCTTTTTGCCTTATGTAGGTGAGCTAACAGGCTATAACAAAGACGATTACCAAACTTCATTTACACGTGCTAAAGAAGTCACCGAGGCTGGTTACTACGAAGTGACCGATGAGCGTTATGGCGTTCGAGCAGAACTTACCACCTCTACTCACGTTGGTTTCCACCGCTACACCTATCCTGCAAACCAAACCCCAAAGGTGCTTATTAACCTAAAGGAGGGCACTGGTTGGGATGCTATCGAAAAGTGTGACGTAGTGAAAGTTGCTGATAACCGCATCGAGGGTTATAGGCTAAGTACTGGTTGGGCAGTGGATGATAGAGTCTACTTCGTGGCTGAATTCTCTGAGCCTATCGCATCTTTTGAATACCTTACAGATCCTATGGTTGCTCTTATTTCATTTAGTGATACTCTTAGCGTTGTGGAAGCTAGAGTTGCACTTTCGGGCGTTGATGTAGAGGGTGCTGGCAAGAACTTCTTGGCTGAAGGTAAGGGCATTAAGTTCGACGACCAAAAGAAAGCCGCTCAAGAGGCTTGGAATACGCTACTTAGCCGCTTCACTGTAACTTCTAACGACGTGGCACGCCTACGCACATTCTATACAGCACTATACCACACTGCAATCTTCCCAGCAATCTTTAATGATGTGGATGGCAGATACCGTGGCGCAGATGGACAAATCTACAATTCAGAGGAAGATATTTACACTCAATTCTCGCTATGGGACACCTACCGTGCAGCACACCCGCTCTATACACTTTACGTACCTGAGAGAGTCCCAGCGATGGTCAACAGTATGCTAAATATCTATGACCAACAAGGCAAACTCCCTATTTGGCACTTGAGCGGCAACGAAACTAACTGTATGACAGGTGTTTCGAGCGTTCAGGTCGTAGGTGACGCTGTAATGAAAGGCTTTGCTGGTATCGACCCTCAAAGAGCACTCGCTGCAATGGCTGACTACGCAAACCTTGATGAGCGTGGACTAAAAGAGATTCGGGAGATGGGCTATTACCCTTGTGATATTGATGTAGAGAGCGTTGCACGTACTCTGGAGTACTGCATCTCGGACGCTGCCGTAGCAAGAGTTGCCGAAAAACTTGGCGAAACTGAACTTGCCGAAAAATTCAAAAAACGCTCACTTGGCTATAAACGCCACTTCGATAAGAGTGACCTATTCCTTAAGGGTGTGATGTCAGATGGTTCATTCCGCACACCATTCGACCCTGCTCACTCTACCCACCGTGCCGACGACTTCTGTGAAGGTAACGCTTGGCAATACACTTGGATGGTTCCTCACGACTATCAAGGACTCTTCGAGCTTATGGGTGGCATTGAGGCTGCCGAAAAGCACCTCGATGAAACTTTCAATACTCCATTTATCCCAGGTGAAGATGCCTCTCCAGACATTTCAGGTATGATTGGTCAGGTTGCACACGGTAACGAACCGTCGCACTCTACTCCATTCGCCTACACTGCAATGGGTAAACCAGAGAAGACTGCCAAAATCGTTCGCCATATCCTTGATAGCCTCTACAATGATACCCCAGTGGGTATCAGCGGTAATGAGGATATGGGTGAGATGAGTGCGTGGTATGTGCTCAACGCTATGGGTATCTACCAACCAGAACCTTCAAACGGCGTGTTCTTCTTCTCATCTCCAGTATTCGAAAAGGTTGAAATGGCACTGCCTAATGGCAAGAGACTCTCTATTATTTGCGATAACTATGCGCCTGAAAACTATATAGTAGAGAGCGCAACACTTAACGGCAAGGCACTGGGCGGTTCAATAACCTACCAAGAGCTTATGGGCGGCGGAGAGCTTCGCTTCAAAATGACTAAGGGGACTTCTAAAAACTGACCTATGATAGGACTACTATTCGGGTCGTTCGACCCAGTACATATCGGACACATTACCATAGCAGAGTGGGCACTCCAAGAGGGTGGCTGCTCTGAGGTGTGGTTAGTACTCAGCCCACAAAACCCTATGAAGGCTACCACGGCTGCTCCCTACCAAATGCGTAAAGCAATGGTGGAAATGGCTATCGAGGGTTTGGAGTGCATAAAACTATGCACTGTGGAGAGTGAACTGACACCTCCATTCTACACCATCAACACCATTGAAAAACTACAAAGTGATTTTCCAGACGAGAAATTCGTAATTCTTTGTGGCACAGACGTTAAGAAACAGAGCCATAAGTGGCACAGACACTGTGACCTCTTTAAACTAGTGGAGTTCAAGGAGTACCCTCGTCACTGTAACGACTCGCTACCCTTTATCGACATTAGCTCGACCGAGGTGCGCTGTGGACTAAAACCAGAGATGGTGAACCCACAGGTATTAGACTATATCAAAGAAAACGAGGTCTATAATTGCAACCTTGAGCAAGGACGTGCCTACTACAATGAGGGCAAGATTGGCGAGGCTATAAACCACTGGCAGATGGTAACTCCACAGAGCCGCTTTCACAATGAGGCTAAAACCCTTATTGAACTGGCTAGCAATATACTAGCATACAGCTATACAGAAATTTATAATCCCTAGTGGCAATGAGCAGAGTACTTGCAATAGACTATGGCAAACGCAGAGTGGGGTTGGCAGTTAGCGACCCTCTTGGCATCTTCGCCCAACCGCTCCAAACCATAAGTGCCGAAGAGTGCCTAGATTTTGTGACACGATATTGCGCTGAGAATCAAGTCACTAAGATTATTCTGGGAATGCCGACTCAAGACAATGGCGAACCGAGCGAATCGCAACGCTACATCCGCCCCTTTATGGGACGACTCAAAAAAGCACTCCCCGAGGTCGAGATAATCGAAATCGAAGAACGTGGAAGCTCTGTCGAAGCACTCGAAGCAATGATTGCAGGTGGAGTACCCAAAAATAAACGACGACAAAAGGCAGGGTTGGTCGACCGTACCGCTGCCGCAATAATACTACAACGCTATTTAGGGGACTTCTAAAAACTGACCCCACTAAAATTTAACAAATAAAAATGGATGTAAAGAAATAGGTTTTGATGCTTTTGGGCGATATTTTGGTTACTTTTTCACCTTTTTATGGTCAAATAGCGAGGCTATTAGACCATAAATGCTGCAAAAAATTAACTCAAAATCTCATCCCAAATCCATACAAATCAGTTTTTAGAAGTCCCCTAAAAAAGATGATACTACCAATTCACATATACGGGAAAGAGAGCCTCCGCAAAGAGTGCCGTGAGGTTCTAGAAAACGAAGAAGGGCTTAGTGCGCTAATTGACAATATGTTCGAAACAATGTACTCGGCCGATGGCATCGGGCTTGCTGCACCGCAAATCGGACGTGATATGCAACTCTTCGTTATAGATATTACAGATGTTATGGACGAGGAGTCAACCGAGCCTGAGCCATTCAAACGTATCTTTATTAATGCTGAGATAGTTGACAGCTCAGAGGAACTTGCGCCATACACCGAAGGATGTCTAAGCCTTCCGGGGATTAACGAGAATGTTATGCGCCCTGATTGGATTGAACTTAATTACTTGGACGAGAATTTTGTGGAGCATACCACCCGCTTCGAGGGTATGTGGGCACGAGTAATCCAGCACGAGTATGACCATACGATAGGTAAGGTATTTACAGATAGAGTGGCAACGTTGCGTCGTCAACTTTTGCGTTCCAAGCTGCAAAACCTTTCACGAGGCAATTATTCAGCACGGTACAGGACTTATTAGGGGGACTTTGGATCAACTCCCAGCCCAAAGAGTGCAAAATCATAGCGCACAGGGTCTTGTGCATCAAAAGTGCGCAGAGCACTGGTCAACTCCTCAACAGCGAGCCAATCATTGCTCTTGCGCCTAAGCAACCCAAACTCTCGCCCCTCACGTGCCGAGTGCACATCCAAGGGAATGTAGAGTGCCGAGGCTGGGATTTTCTGCCACAATCCGAAATCTACCCCACGATTATCTCGACGCACCATCCACCTAAGGTACATACAGAGCCGCTTGCACGCCGAGCCTTTTTCGATGGAGGAAATATGCCTGAGCGACCTATCTAATAGCCTGTCGGCGAAGAACTTGCGCCTAAAATCAGCTATAACGACCCTAATATCCCCACTCTCTAAAAAACTCTGCTCAAAGAAGTTTCCAAGCGAGCCGTGCTCTTTAATTAATTCTTTCAGAGAGAGCAGAATCGCCTCGAAATCGGTATCATTAAAAGTTCGGTGAACAAAGCCACTGGTGGCTTGTGCAATCTCCTGGTTTGTAGCATTTTTGATAAACTGGGCAGGGGAACTATCCATTCTTTCGATCATAGAGTGCGCACTTCGAAGAATCATCCGCCGATTGCCCCACGCAATAAGTGACACCAAAAAACCAGCTATTTCTATATCCTCTCTTTCAGAGAAACTATGGGGGATTGATATGGGGTCGTTTTCGATAAAATCAGCGCAGTTATACTTACTCTCCAGTGCATCTAGCACCTCGTGAAGTTCACTAAAGGAGTATTTTGCCATCGCTCATAGTGATTTTACGATCGCACATTTCAGCTAGATCATTCTCGTGAGTCACTATCACAAAGGTCTGTCCAAGCTCTTCACGCAGTTCAAAGAAGAGGTTATTAAGTTCCGAGCGAGAGGTGCTATCCAGATTCCCCGTTGGTTCGTCAGCAAAGACCACTTCGGGAGAGTTAATCAGCGCACGAGCCACCGCAACCCGTTGATTTTCACCACCAGAGAGTGCCGATGGTTTATGTTTAAGCCTACTTCCTAACCCCAATCTCTTTAACAGCTCAGTGGCACGAGGTGCAACATCTTTGGACTTTTCACCAGCAATCACTCCAGATAGTATAACATTTTCGAGGGCAGAGAATTCTGGCAACAGGTGGTGTTCTTGGAAGACAAAGCCAATGTTTTTTGCTCTAAAGTCCGAGAGTCGTCTATCGCTAAGGTTTTCGATATTATTGCCTTGAAAGATAACCTCGCCACTTGTGGGAGTAAGCAGAGTGCCTAGAATCTGAAGCAGAGTGCTCTTGCCAGCACCGCTACGCCCAACAATACTGAGCACCTCACCCCTCTTTACAGAGAGTTCAACACCCTTTAGAACCTCGGTTTTGCCGTAGGTATGGATAATATTTTTGCATTGAATTACGCTATTCATAACCGCAAATATACAAAATTTTAATTACCTTTGCAACTGAAAACAGGTTCTATGCCTAATAAAAAAATGATATGAAACTTACACTCACACGTCGCTTTACCTTCGAGATGGCACACGCTCTAGAGGGGTATGATGGGCTTTGTAGCCATATACACGGTCACTCCTACAAACTTTTTATTACGATTTCTGGCACGCCATCCATTGATTCTCAAAGCCCTAAGGAGGGAATGATTATTGATTTTTCGGATTTAAAGAGAATTGTCAATGATACGGTGCTTTCGCATTATGACCACGCACTGATGCTTCGCAGCTCATCGACAGAGCTAATTGCGGCAATTCGCAAGGAGTGGGATAGGGTCATTGAGGTTGATTTCCAACCGACTTGTGAGAACCTTATCGTGGAGATTTACACTAGGCTCAAAAGCGCACTGCCGCAGAGCGTCGAACTCTCGGAAATTAGACTCTACGAAACTGAAAACTCTTACGCCACACTTCGCCCATAAAACTATGAAACATAAACTCTTTCTGCTGGATGCTTATGCACTGATTTTTCGCTTTCACTATGCCTTTATCACCTCCCCGATGCGCAACCCTGAGGGGCGCAACGTATCGGCTGTCTTTGGTTTTGTTAAGTTCCTTCAGGAGCTAATTGAGCGTGAGAAACCAGAATATATCGGAGTGGCATTCGACCCTAAGGGAGGCAACTTTAGGCATCAGCTCTACCCTGAGTATAAGGCAAATAGAGATGCTACGCCCGAAGATATTATCTATGCCACGCCAATTATCAAGGAGATACTGGGGGCTATGTGCATTCCTGTGCTAGAGGTGCAGGGCTACGAGGCGGATGATGTTATCGGTACGCTGAGTAAAAAGGCGTGCCAGTCGGGGGAGTTCTTTACCTATATGGTCACCTCGGATAAGGACTATGGGCAGCTGGTGAATGACTGTACGGTGATGTATAAACCCTCGAAGGGTGGTATTGATATTTGGGGAGTGGACGAGATCAGAGAGCATTTCGGAATTGCTGAACCGAGGCAGTTGATAGATTTTCTGGCTATTGCTGGGGATAGTGCCGATAACTTTGCAGGTGTTGCAGGCATTGGCGAGAAGGGTGCGCAGAAGCTTATTGCTGAGTATGGTTCGGTTGATAATATCATAAAAAATCTTGAAAATATTAAGGGTGCTGCAAAGGGTAAAATAGAAAAATCGCTCGATATGATGAAGCTATCAAGGGAGCTTGCTACGATTTGTCGTGAAGTGCCCCTTGAGTTTAATGCCGAGGAGTTGCGCATCTGTGGGGCAGATGTACCAAGGCTCAGGGAAATATATATGCAGCATAATTTCCGTGCCTTTTTGCAGAGGCTAGACTCCGAAGATTTGCACCTTAGGGCACTCTCTTCGAACCCCACTCAACCAACAGTTGCACCTCTAAGCTATAGCCAGCAAAAGAAGCAGGAGGTTGTGCAAACCTCGCTCTTTGATTTGCCACAAGAGGAGGAGCGTGTGGTAGCAACGCCGCTCAGGGGAGAATTTAATGATGACGATTCCTATGCGATTATTCATAATACAGCGCATAACTATATTGCTATACAAAGCAGTGAGGAGCTAGTGAATTTGGTTCGAGAGTTCTCTATGTGTGAGTACTTCGCTCTTGATACTGAAACTACCTCTACGGAGGCTATGAGAGCTGAACTTGTGGGCATATCGCTCGCTAAAGAAGCGCATACCGCCTACTGGATTGCAACAAACAGTAATAATAGAGCCGAGTACCTAGAGATTCTAAAACCGCTGCTGCAAAGTGACAAAAATCATAAAGTAGGGCAGAATATTAAGTATGATATGGAGGTTTTGGCGAATTATGGTATTGAGATTGGGGGCAGACTCTACGATACTATGATTATGCACTATCTGCTGGATGCTGAGGGTAGGCACTCGCTCGATGCAATGGCTCGTAACTTCCTTGGCTATAGTCCTGTGCCTATCGAAGAGCTGATTGGTAAGGGGCGTACTCAAATCTCTATGGCACAAGTGCCAGATGACCAGATTAGGGACTACGCTGCCGAAGATGCTGATATTACACTGCAATTATTCGAAAAATTCCGTACGGAAGTCGATATGGAGCTATATCTGAGGATTGAAGAACCGCTCATTAGGGTGCTCACCTCGATGGAAAGAGAGGGTGTTTCGCTAGACGTAGAGGTGCTTAAAGTTGCAGAAGATGAACTCTCGAAAAGAGTCGTAGAGATTGAAAGTGAAATAAAGGAACTCTCAGCAGGTAATGAAATTAATATAAATTCGCCTAAGCAACTCGGCGAACTACTATTCGACACCCTAAAGCTCGACCCTAAGGCTAAAAAGACTAAAACAGGGCAGTATAAAACTGATGAGGCTACGCTCGAAAAGCTACGTGCAACACACCCAATAGTCGATAAAATTATGGACTATCGTGGTATAAAGAAGCTGCTTTCGACCTATATCGAGGCACTCCCTCAGCTTATAAACCCAGCAACGGGGCGTATCCATACCTCATTTAATCAAGCACTTACGGCAACGGGGCGGCTAAGTTCATCTAACCCAAACCTACAGAATATCCCGATTCGAGAGGCTCTGGGGCGTGGCATACGTCGTGCTTTTGTGCCGAGGGGTGAGGGGTGGAAGTTTATAGCAGCCGATTACTCGCAGGTTGAGTTACGCATTATGGCGCACCTGAGCGAGGATAAGAACCTAATTCAGGCCTTTTTGGATGGCAAGGATATTCATACAGCAACGGCTGCACATATCTATAGAGTGCCGCTCGCAGAGGTCACTAGCGAACAACGCCGTAGGGCAAAGACTGCTAATTTTGGAATAATCTATGGCATTTCTACCTTTGGACTTGCGAGCAGGTTGTCGATTTCACGTGGTGAGGCTACGGAGCTTATTGGGGGTTATTTTGAGAGTTATCCAGCGGTGAAGGATTATATGGAGAGGGTAAAGAGCGAGGCACGTGAGCAGGGTTATGTTCAGACTCTCTTTGGTAGGAGGCGTTATCTTTCGGATATTAATTCAACTAATCATACTATGCGATCGTTGGCTGAGCGCAATGCTATTAATGCACCGATTCAGGGGACGGCGGCTGATATTATGAAGCTTGCTATGATAGGTATTTTCAGTGAGCTTAGTAGGCTTGGTTTGGGTGCACGGATGGTACTTCAGATTCACGATGAGGTGATAGTGGAGTGTCCGTGCGATGAGGTTGCGTTGGTTAGTGGTATTATCGAGGCTCAGATGCGAGGTGCGGCAAGTCTTCGAGTGCCGTTGGATGCAGCGGCTGGTGTAGGCGATAATTGGTTGGAGGTAAAGTAGCGTTCAGCGCATTAATTCTAAAAAGGAGTGACACTGTCCCGACTCTTGCTATCTGGCTTGGGTGGATAGCAATTAAGAGCGAGCAGTGTCACGGGTTGTGGGTCAGTTATTTATTTGTAAGATTTAAATTATTGCATAATAATTTCTTTGAAGGTGTAGGACTGTGTACCATACTCATCGCTCGTTACGGAAAGGGTGTTTCCTGAGATATATTCGCTATTCGCAGACCCGATATTTAGAGTTACATTTTCATCACTACTAACACCATAAAAAACTTTTGAGCCAAGGGATGTTAGCTTACACCCTTGATTTGTTGCAAGTTTCAGACTAGTCAAAGCTGAGCAAGAATGGAATGCCCATCCGCCAATCGTAGTTGCCTCGGGCAGTGACACCGAAGTCAAGGCTGAGCAAGAATAGAATGCCTGATTTCCAATCGTAGTTGCCTCGGGCAGTGACACCGAAGTCAAGGCATAGCAAGAATAGAATGCAATTTCGCCAATCGTAGTTGCCTCGGGCAGGGACACCGAAGTCAAAGACTCACAGCGTGCCATTGCAGCATAGCCCAATGACTCTGCCGCAGGAAATGACACTGAACCTAGCGCACTACAATCATGAAATGCCCAATCATCAATAGTGATAGCTTTGGGAGCTGACACATCCGCTAAAACGTAGCAACGTAAAAATGCACCATAACCAATCGTAGTTGCCTCTGGCAATAATACAGAACTTAGCGAACTACAATCTTGAAATGCATAATCATCAATTAGTGTCGCTTTGGGTGCTGACACATCCGTTAAAGCTGAACAATATGCAAATGTAGCACAACCAATCGTAGTTGCCTCTGGCAATAATACAGAACTTAGCGCACTACAATATAGAAATGCATAATCATCAATTAGTGTCGCTTTGGGTGCTGACACATCCGTTAAAGCTGAACAATATGCAAATGTACCGTACCAAATCTCAGTTGCCTCGGGTAGTGATACCGATGTCAAGTTTGTACAACAGTAAAATGCTAGATAGCCAATCTCTGTTGCCATAGGTAGCGATACCGATGTCAAGACTTGACAATTACGAAATGCTTCATAGGCAATCATAATAGCATTTGGGAATGATACATCAGCAAACGCAGAGCAATATGCAAATGCACCATAACCAATCGTAGTTGCCTCGGGGAGTGATACCGAGCTAATTGATTCACAATATAAAAATGCTAGACCGCCAATCTCTGTTGCCATAGGTAGCGATACCGATGTCAAGTTTGTACAGTAAGCAAATGCGCCATAATTACCTGGGGCATCTTGTGCATATTGTGGAGAACGCATAGCTCCAAGTGTACCCGCACTACCTATGCTCGACGATATTGTTAACCCCTCTGGGCTACCCTCCAACAAATCTACTCCACTAACACTCGGCATCCTCGACGATACACTACTCGACTGTACTGACTGCGCAGGTACACTTGCACTCTCATCCGCTACATAATACCCATCCTCGATACTCTCTACTGCCTCGCCCGAGAAACTAAACGTAGCCAAACACCCATAAAACGCCTCATTCGGGATAGCTTTCAAATTTGGAAACTCTAGGTCAACCTCTACACCCTCAACTAAAAGCGCACGAAGACCCGCAAAATCCTCATTGGTGGCACTCTCGTCGAGAATAGTCCAAGTAGTTTCCTCTGGCACGAAACCATCCACAAAGTCCGCAAGATACATTCCTTCGGTTTCTGGTTCTTCTGGTTCATCTGGAGTTGGATCATCTGGAGTTGGATCATCTGGCTCTTCGATTTGTGGATCTTCTGGCACTTCTGGTACTTCAGGGTCTTCGCACGAAAATAAAGTTACGCTCACTAAGAGCATCAAAAGGTAAATTAATTTTTTCATAAGTTTTTTAAGTTTAATTTGTTATTGAAAAGTGTGGCACCGCCCGACTCTTGCTATCTGGCTGGGTGGATAGAAAAGCAATTAAAAAGCGAGCAGTGTCACGGGTTGTGGGTCAGCTTTAGAAATCCGCTTAAAGAATAAATAAGTAGCCTTGATGACCACCTACTCCGAGATAACTATCGGAATAATATTGACAAGCTTAACATTTGTCTGATCATCATCAATAGTTACTTTAAGTTCGTGTGAACCAGACTTCAAATTATCGGTATAATCAAAACCAAACTCAAACGAATTAAGTATGGCACCTGTAACAGGCAAGTCGCTAAGGTTTACATTACTGTAACTTGATGAAGCATCAACCACCATTGTACCTCCCGTGTATGTTGACATTAACGTTGGATCCTCTTTTGTATAAGCAGACCACCCACTATAGCTATCACTATAGTAATTAGCACCTCCACTCCACACAGTATGAATTGTACCACTACTTGGACTCCAACTATATAGTTCGCTTTGATCGTTAAATATCTCCACGCTCCATTGTGTATTTGAAGTACCAGCTTGATTAGGTTCATCTGTAAGGTTTACATAGATTCTATTAGCACCAGATCTATAACTAAAGTGGTTGAGTGCATAATCCAGTGCCATCACACCACACTCACCGTATGAATAATAATTTCCAGCATCAGCTATTGCCTCCTCAGAAAGATTATCAGAGAAGTGCTTGGTACGACTAGTTCCCGAGCTATAATTTAAGTATTCGCTAACATTATCAACGCTTGTAAGGTCAATAGCACCCTCGACATAATGCTCGCCATACCCAACACAAGCAAATTGAATATCCATAACCGCAGCAAGCTCAGTACTCCATTGGATAATTTGTTCAGCAACTTTATCTGCCTCATCACCCATCGAGCCAGAATTATCAACCAAGAAGATTAGATCAGCCTTTGCAAGCACACTAGAGGTTGCTTTAGTTTCGATTTCCGAACCATTAAGCACCGAAAAACCAATAAGCTCGTTATCAATTTCGAGCCATACGTTTTGACCATCTTCCCCTGTACCCCTTAGTATAACAAAGTCATCACCATCAGGGCTTTTAATACCAGTCATATTAAGGTTCAGAATATTTTCGTTTTCAGCATTTACAGTAAAAACAGCCGAAGGGATATTCTCTACTGTAATTTCATCTTCGCTCAGTTCCGGAACTGGTTGATTGTCAGAAGCAGAGGGAAAGAGTGAATCATCATCGTTTTTCCACCACATTAGGTCATCGCAACCATAAGTTGCTAGCAATGGGAAAAGTAAAAGTGTGTAATAAATAATTTTTTTCATTGTTTTCATTGTTTTTAATTAATATTGAGTTAATATATAATATTGCTAGCAGAAAAGTCAATTCGGCCAACTCATATTCTTTGTAGCACCAAGACTTGAGCAACTACTTATCAGTTAAGTAGAACGTGTGAGACAACGAGTAACTCGGCAGACTATAATATAAAGCAATTTTATTTTCTCCGCCCTGCAAATAATAGCGACTATTATACGACAGGCGATACTTTTTGCTACTGCCGATCTCGCTTACATTCATTTCACTTAAGGTTTCACTACTTATTTTAGCCTTGCGAGAGGTGGTGATATGTTTATCGCCAAATCTAAGGAAATATGTAAAGTAGCCATCACCACACTCATCAGGCTGGATAGTAATATCACGATAAAGTCCTCGACATTGAGTCTCGAAAGCCGTAACTTCAGCCAGCCTAGAAACATCAAAGAAATACTCCTTATAATATTTCAATTCAGTTATGATTTTATCAATATCTTCGACTGTATTGATATTATCAACGGAACTCTTCAACCCCTTAAAATTATTGTACATTTCAATGTCTCTTATCTCAAAATCAGTTACTAATTTACCTCGATCAAGTTGTGAGAAAGGGTATCGAATTGCATAGAAATAATACTCTCTATTTTTGTCTCTGTCACGGTACTTAACCCAATAGAGATCAGCCATTGAGATATTCAGCCCCGTTACATAAGGCAAATTAGCTGCTATAGTACTAATTCTCGATTCATAGGTACTAGTTAGTTCAACTTTTTGATTGCTTACTATCTCATTGTCATACAGATATGTGCTTGCTGAAATATTTACTGCCACGCCTGAGATTATATCATTCTTAATAAGTTCTATAGACTTAGAATGTCCTTGGTCAATAGATTCAACCTCAAGAATAATAGTGATATAGTCTTGATCAAGTTGCTTTACCCACGCAGGCTCTTTTGAGTTACTTTTATCGAGCACTTTAGGCGAACGAGCCTCCACCGTAAAGGTAGCCAGTAGCAGTAAGGTTAGAAATAATAATTTTTTCATAGTACTGTGTTATAAGTTAATAAAACAACCATTTATAGAGTGCTCTATCCACAGAGTATGTTGTCACAGGATAGACATATCTCTTCTGAGAGGCTTTTCTCAATTCAACATTATAGGCATTATTTTCCTTTTGTAGCTCCATAGCGTGCCTGTTATTTTCTTTAATTTTATCTAGTTCCGCCTTTATTTCAGCAGCTTTATCTGCCTCAATAGAGCGTTCAATTTCAAGAAGCATTGCATCGACACTCGCAAATACTTTCGAGAGTGGGTTGATCTGAGACAATAGATCTGCTGCCTCGTCATAATTCTTTGTACGCATTTTAGCTTTTGCCTCAGAAAGTAGCGCAGTGGCCTCAGTATCAATTTGTTTTAGATAGATTTCAGCCGATAATTTAGCGACATCTTCATACCCATCAATACACTCAGGCACTCCACCTAAAGTATTGATAGCCTCTTCAAAGCTACCTTGATCTGCCAATGAATTTGCTTTTGAGATGATTGTTGGAAGTCTATCAACGTAGTATTCAACAATCGTACTTCGAGCATTAGTCATAAATTTAATAGCATCAGGCCCCTTTGGTTTTATTGCATTAATCGCCTTTACTATTGCACGAGCTTCAGTTTTATCAATAGCCTTTGTAGTAAAGGAGATTTCAGCTGCAATAATCTTTTCATTTAGATTTACAACATAGACAGAAGTCTCGGTCTCAATAACGTACTGAATTGGGGCAGTATTCATAGCTTGTTTGTCGACAATACGAGTATTTGCCGTAATAATAAACTCACCACCAGCTGCACCAAAGCCATTTACAGACGACATTTGGAGCAGTTTCATATTAAGTGCTTCACGTGCTGCTTCAGGAAGATCGAGGTCGCTACACACTACCGATGATATGGGAATTTTATTTGCGCTACTACTGCTTTGCGCATAAGTAAAGGTACTAGAAACGACAAGCAGGCTTGCCAAAATTAGAAATATCTTATTCATAATAATTTATTGTTTTGTGTTTATACTACTTTGAACCAATTGTAACGATTGCCTTACCTAACCCACGAATGGTGAGTTTAGCGGTAATTCCATAATTACTAAGTTCACGTATTAGTCCACGTGCCCAGTATCTAGCATCAACGGCTCTACCTCTATCGGTTACGAGCGGTATAAATACCTGAGTAAAGTTCATTCTATTGGCCGATGCATCAGAAGTGTTAAAGCTACCATTTACAGTATTTTCAGCAACCCAGTCTTCGATAAAGAATCCAAGTTCATCACCGCCAACCTCTGACTCAAAGTTAACATCAGCACTGTCCCAGCGTCTGCATTCTAGGGTTATTTCACGCCCTTTAACTGCTAGTGTATTATTAAAATAATCAGTTAGTTGGGTAGCAAATACCTCAATATTGTTCACAACTGCTGCGCTTAACATTAATGGAATTTCGACACTAGTGGTTTTTTCGCCTGTTCCAGAGGATGCTGCAATCTGTTTATTAGTATAAGAGTCTAGACCTTGAAGTGTAAATGAAATAGACTTTTGTGGTCCAAACGTATTCAATTCCCAGTCAATTTGCATAAGAATATCAGCCTTTGCAACTCTTAAGAGGGCTTCAACTGGTGACTCTGCAACCACGTCATAGTCCTCAGAAGTTTCAACAGATTCTATAATCTTCTCATTCTCAATTTGTTTAATAGTGCTATTAAGGTCAACTAGAGGAAAATCTCTTTCGCTCATCATTTCACCTAACTTACTGATAACTTGAGTGAGGTATTTGTCCTCTTGGAGTGCCATTTTGTAGTTAGGGATTTTTTCAATATCCCCGTGGCTATCCATCTCGTTATAGTATCCATTTGCGATACACCATCTATCGCTTGGAACAACCATCATCGAAGGTTTTTTAGCCTGAGCAAACAGAGCGTTAACACTCGCAATAACAAGCAATAAGAATATAATATTTTTTTTCATTTGTGTTGTATTTTAGGATTAATTTTCAGACGCCTAACATAGTTAGAACTATTATAAACTAGAAGATAGAGGTCATTGATTTTACAATTTTTTCATCCTCTAGTCTTTCTCTCAACTGCGACTGAGATACTGTAACAGTTACCCCAACCTTATACTCTTTATTATTCACTTTTAGAACATCGCCAGCCCCTACTTGTCCAGTAGTTGAGTGAGTAATAAAGCGAGCATACTCTCCTCCCTCTGCAAAGAATGTATCAAAGAAGGCTTGATTTTCATCCATCACTGAGAGTTTTTCTACTAGGGGTTTAAACCCTGCTACACGAGTTGTATTTGGAATCCCCTTAAAGATTACAGCGTGTACACCATTTCTGAAAGCTTGGTCAGTTGCTTCCTTTGCGGTTCTGCCATACGACCACACCTTGAACGACACAGTTCCTTTTGCTCCAACCATTTCGATAGGTTCTACTTCATATTTCCAGGTTTGAACTTCTTTCTTTTTAGCCTGCAGGGCATCTATTTGCACTACAGCAAGCAGTGCTAACATTGATATAAAAATTTTCTTAAACATCTTCTTTATAAATATATTAAATCAAGTAAGTACTCAAGAAAAGTACTTACTTGATTTTTTATTATTACTATATAATTAATCAATTTGTCTAATTAGCATACCAGTATAGTATGCCTTATTGAATCCACTAAATTCAGTTTTACCAAGTTCAGCTGTATCGTTATCAGGTTCTTCATTAGCCATATATCGGTTATCCCATATTAAGGCATTTTTCTTAGTTACTTTGATTACGCCGACCCTATTGTAGGTGATTCTATTGTCCTTAACAACCTTTTCTAGCACTTCATATTTATCATTTGATTCAAGTCCTTCTTTAAGTCCAATTTGTGCTGTGATACTTTTGTTTGCTGGGTCAACAACGATAGCTGTTTTGGTTTTGAACTCGTCGAATTTCTTTTCGAGTTTAGCAATTACAGCATCTGTTGCGTTGATTGTTGCCATACGCACACCATCTTCCGTACTTTGATTAGAAAAGAGCCCAGCCTTTGTATTTGCCATACTACTAGCATTACCAACATATTGTAGTTCGCCAACATTAAGTTCTCTGAACTGCTCTACATCGCCCCATACATTAAAGATTTGATCTTGAATAGAATCATCCCATTTTAGTTTAAAGAGGTGAGATGTTGCAGACACATAATAACCTTCTGCCATAGCTTTTTTAGCAACAGCCACTGCTGCTTTAAGGGCTGTTATTGCAATAGGGTCATTATCTAGTGCTTCGACTAACTGCTGTGCTACAAAGTCGATTGCATCGATCAGGTCAGCTTGTTTAATATAGAAATAGCGATTAAATATTACGTAAGAGCTATTAAGGAGTTCATAACCTTTGTCAGCGAGCCTGCCTACACCCATCTCAGATTGTTTAGCAAGGTCGATTTCCTCTTGAGAAGCACCGTACATACCTCTCTCTTCGATTAGAGCAGTTGAGAAGACGTCGTTGCCATTCTCATCTTTTGTTAGGAACCATTTTTCAAGGATTTCTTGAGCAGTATTCTGTTCATTAAAGTATTCATAGGCACAAACAGCGTAGTCCATTTTCGAGCCTTTGCCACCACCTAGTGATAGTGATTCAAGTGCTTCGTTAATAATTTGAGCAAACATACCTTCTTTTTTTGAACTAAATTCAGCAGACTCAAGAGCTTTATTAAAATGCTCTCTCAACTCAGGTGTTACATCATATTGATCAGTGTTTATTGAGGTAAATTCCAAGTTATTATCGTTAAATTTATCAGGGAAGTTAGACGTATTGTATGCATTAAGGATAACCTCAGGGTATGGCATAACTTCTTCTTCAACAATAATCATTGTTAGTGAGCTACGTGTATAGCTAGTTGATTTAACCTCTTTTTTCTGAGCGTAAGAGTACTGAATTCCGACGCACAATAGAGCAAGAAACAGAATGGTTGATTTAATGGTGTGATTTGTTTTCATAGTTTTTTTTGTTAGATTAGTTTTTTTGTTAGATTGGTTTTTTTATTAGATTAGTCTTTTTATTAGATTAGTCTTTTTATTAGATTAATCTTTTTATTAGATTAGTCTTTACATTAGCTACTAAATTTAAGAACTCTTATAGGCACAAAAAAACGTGGGCTAATACTTGATTTATTTACTTCTTATAAGGTTTTCAACACCTTACAGCCAAACAAATCAGGTAAAAGCCCACGACAATACCGTGAACATTTACACCTTACTCTTGACTGCTTGTGAAAGGTCCTAAGTTCCATAAGACAAGAAATAAAGCTTACGCTTTTTTAATATGTGCTATTACAACAATAGCTGAGTTTTTCCTATTTTTTTTGAAGATTTTGATACTAATTTGTTACTTTAAAAATACGCACTAGACAGAGATTTACTGCCCACTTTTTCACATAACCGTCTCCGCTAACCACACTAAGCGAAGGTAATGCATCGACCTACATCTACTAGTCTCATTATTCTTTCGAAACACTAACTTTCTACGACAAAGGTAATTATAATTATTAAAAATGCAAATTTTTGATTAAAAAGTTGCTAAAAAAACACCCTATAGTTAAATTTAATGCCTTAAATGGATTTTTGAAGAGTGACTGTACTAAATAATCATTCTGTTTGGTTGTGGTGTGCCAGCACCTCTTGTAAGGATTTAGTTAAGTCCGTGCTATTTTTTTTGTTTAGGATTTAGCTTGTAGTATTACAGACTAAAGCAATACAACAGAAAAAAACTTTATTGAGATTGCTCTACAAGCACTAACAAACTAAATCACAAAAGGGTCTACACCCCCCCAGTGACCAAAAAACTCTCTCCCCTAAAGTCTGCTATAACCTCACTAACCTTGCAAAACGCTGCAATAATGTCTTGCTGCCGATGCCGTTAAATTCCACTGTTAATTTTACATCACTTGGAGTCTTCTCAACCTCTACTATTACACCCCCACCAAAACTCTGGTGCGAAACCTTATCCCCAACAGCAAACTCTACACCCTGCACACTACCACTCTGAACCATTGAGCTACCAACCCTCTTTAAGTTTGGTTTTTTATTGACATTTAACCAATCACTATTCGAGGGACGCTGCGCAGGAGCAGCTCTTTGAGCACGCTTCTGATAACCCCCTCCCCACGAACCCTTAGGCTCACTCTTAGGTTTTGGTGTAAAAAAACCGCCGCCACCAGTGCAAGTTGCCTCGCTATCAATATACTTTTCATCAATTTCATTAATAAAGCGGCTTTGGGTACAGTCCACAATATCGCCCCACTGAAAGCGTGAAAGCGCATAACTTAGCGTGGCACGCCTCTTGGCTCTGGTCAGCGCAACGTAGAAGAGCCTACGCTCCTCCTCAATCTCAACTGGCGACATCATAGCACGTGGCGATGGGAAGAGTTTTTCTTCAAGCCCAACGATATAGATATTTTTATACTCAAGTCCTTTGCTGGCGTGTACAGTCATAAGCGTCACACGAGGCGTTGTATCTTCGCCACTCTTTTCATTATCACCTAGTAGTGACACTTCGCTTAGCCACTCAGCAATAGTAAAGTCACTTCTTACGCCATCTTCAGCATCCGGGTCAGGCATCTCAAAGGACTTAACTGAGTTCAGTAGTTCTTCGATATTATCGAGCCTTGATTTATCTTCGACAGCACCACTAGCACGATAGAGTGCCATAAGTCCCGACTTTTGGGCAACTTCACTAGCAAATTCATAGGCATCCATCGTTTGTGAAACTTGGGCAAACTCTCCAAAGGTCTCCACAAAGCGTTTAATCCCCCCGACTGCCACACCTTTAATACCCAGAGCCGAGGGTTCGCTACTGCGCAGAGCCTCGAACATCGAGACTCCCAGTTGCGTGGCAGCAGCCTCAATCTTTAGCACCGAGGTCTCGCCAATACCCCTTGCAGGGAAGTTTATAATACGCCTTAGAGCTTCATTATCGGCAGGGTTTACCGCCAACCGAAGGTACGCTAGCATTGCTTTGATTTCGAGGCGACTATAAAATGAATTTCCCTCGTGGATTTTATAGTCAATGCCCTTTTCACGCAACTTTTCCTCCATCACACGAGATTGGGAGTGAGTGCGATAGAGTATTGCGAAGTCCGATGGCGAGGCATCATCCCTGTAAATCGACGAAGCAATATCCCCCACGACACGTGCCGCCTCATCCTTATCGCTCATAGCCTCAAAGACACGTATCTTATCACCTTGCTCACCACCCGAAAAGAGCTTCTTTTTGAGCCGTGCGGAGTTATGCTCAATCAGCGAGTTTGATGCCTCTACGATAGTTTTAGTTGAGCGATAGTTTTGCTCTAGCTTAAAGACCTTAGCCTCTGGGAAGTCCTTTTCGAAGCGCAATATATTTTCGATTCTAGCCCCACGGAACGAGTAGATACTCTGGCTATCATCCCCCACGACACATACATTGCCATACTTCTGTGCTAGAGTCCTTAGTATCATATACTGCACGTGGTTGGTATCCTGATACTCATCCACCAAGATATACTTAAAAAGCTCGCTGTACTTATCTACCACCTCTGGAAAATTCTTCAACAAATAGAACATAATAAGCAACAGATCATCAAAGTCCATAGCCTTATTGGCTCTACAACGCTTAGTGTAAAGACTGTATATTCTATAGATTTCTGGTCTACGAGCCTCCTCATCTTCGCTGCGTGCCCCTGCATTAGCTTCATAGGCAGCCGCTGTTATAAGATTATTTTTTGCAAGCGAGATTCTCGAAAAGACATCCCTTGGTTTATACTTATCGTCAGGGAGTCCAAGCTCCTTGACTATTGCTTTGACAAGGTTCGCAGAGTCGGCAGTATCGTAGAGCGTAAAGTTTTCGGGATAGCCAATAAGGTGCGCCTCACGAGAGATAATGCGCCTAAAGACTCCGTGGAAAGTACCCATCCATAGCCCACGAAGCATCGCTGGGGGTAGTAGTTGAGTGATACGTTCTCTCATCTCTCGTGCAGCCTTATTGGTAAAGGTTAGCGAGAGAATGTTGTATGGTGGGATGCCGCTTTGAATCATATGGGCAATACGGTAGGTCAGAGTACGTGTCTTACCACTCCCTGCACCCGCTATGATTAGCGATGCTCCATTAATATTGCTTGCTGCCTCACGCTGAATGGGCGAGAGTCCATCTAAAAAATTTTCTGTCATAATGGCACAAAGATAGTGCTTTTCTCAGAAAAAAGTATTAAATTTGTTGCATATTTTTAATCGCATTCTAGCTATGAAGACCTTTTTTAGAGTATTGTGTAGGGTAATTTTCTGGGTATTAATTATTATTACGCTCTTTCAGGGAGCCTCGCCAATCTATGACTTCCCCGAAACAAAGGTTTTTAGTGGTGCGCAACTCTACAATCCCTATCAAAATATTGATAGTCTTGGTTTTGCAGAGGACTTTAAAAAGACTAATATCCACGCTCACGAATCTCGCAAAGGGATGCCATTTGAGTATATGCACGACTATGCCGAGGGTGAGTTCGCTGCGATTTACAAGGATGCAGGCTATCAGTACGCCTTGGTTAGCGACCATCAGTACATTAACCCTATTTCGCCTGTTGAGGCCTATGAGCACGGTATTAACCTTAATAATTTTCACGTAAATAGCTATGAGACTCAAGATGTATGGTGGTTCGATTTCCCTTTGATGTTCCGCAAAGAGTCTCAAATGCAGTGGCAGATTAATAAGCTGCGAGAGAGGGGTGCTACTATGATTTCTATTAACCACCCTTACCGCTGGCGTTGGGGTCTGGGTGAAGATAAAGTTACGAACCTTAGGGGGTATGATGTGGTAGAGGTGGCACGTGGGGGCGAGGCATCTTGGGACTATGCGCTCTCGGCAGGACACTATGTTATGCTGTCGGCTACCGATGATTCACATTTCCCAGATAGCATCAATGCTACAATGCAGATTCGCTACTCTATGACCGCTGCAAAAAATGCTAGCGAACTTGTAGGTGCAATTAAAGAGGGAAGGAGTTATGGCGTGGAGCTAATGCGTGGTAAGTCGCCACGTGGCGCAGGCACTGAACCAAAATTTCATTCGGTTCGACTCTTTGGCGATACTCTAAGGATTAAAAGTCCAGAAAGGGTTGACTCTATAGTCTTTGTTGGGCAAGGTGGCGAGGTTATGCAGCGTGGCACGGGTGCTGAGTATATCTTTAAAGAGAGTGATACTTATATCAGAGCTACCCTCTATCTTAGTAATGGGATGGTGGTGTGGCTAAATCCAGTGGCACGCATATCAGCCCTACAGGGGGTAGAGCCTGCTGTGGTAAATTGGTGGTGGACTATTTTGAATTGGATTTGTGTAGTTATTATAGCATTTTTGCTATATATCATTATGCGCAAAACCACTAGGCGCAAAAGACGTGTTACATCGAATCACTATAAGCGTGCAGCATACAGAGCCTCACGCAAAGGTCGATACGTCAACTACTAACACAATTTTATCGCTCCAGAGTGAAACTCACTCCCGAAGAGGCTATATCGCCACCTATTGGCGGAGCAATTTTATTTAGCGTAATGGTCAAAGAAAGCATCTGGGGGAATTTTGCAAAGAGAGATTCAGCTATCTGTGATGCAAGGTGCTCGATGGTGGCAATCTCTCGGCACATCACCTCACGGCAGAGCTCATAGACCTCCACATAGTTTATCGAATCCACTACATTGTCACTTCTCACCACCCTTGTAGCATCATAAGTGTACTCCAAATTAAGCTCAAAACGTGAACCAACCTTGCGCTCAGTCGCATAACAACCTACCGCTGCGTAAAAACGCATACCATTTAATGAAATTTTTGCCTCCATATTTTTTCTGAATTTTAACGCAAATATAGAAAAAAATTGTAACTTTGTGGTTCTAACTTCATTAAAAAATTATGGAAACAAATAATACTGAAAGACTCAACTTTATTGAGGAAATTATCGAAAACTCTATCGCAGAGGGAAACACCAGAGTGCATACTCGCTTCCCTCCCGAGCCAAATGGATACCTGCATATCGGGCACGCCAAGAGTATTTGCTTGAACTTTGGGCTGGCTAAAAAGTATAAGGGACAGTGCAACTTGCGCTTTGATGACACCAATCCAGTTAAGGAAGACACGGAATATGTTGACTCAATAAAAGAGGATATTAACTGGCTAGGCTTTAACTGGGACGAAGAGCACTACGCTTCGGACTACTTCGAACAGCTATATGACTGGGCTGTGGAGCTTATCAAGTTTGGTAAGGCTTATGTCGATGATCAAACTCAAGAGGAGATTCGCCGTACTCGTGGTACTATCCAAAGTGCTGGCGAGAATTCTCCATTCAGAGATCGCTCGGTGGAGGAAAATCTCGACCTTTTTGCTCGTATGAGAGGGGGAGAGTTTGCTGATGGCGAGAAGGTATTGCGTGCTAAAATTGATATGGCGCACCCTAATATGTTGATGCGTGACCCTTTGATGTACCGTATTATCCATACCGAACACCACCGCACTGGCGACAAATGGTGCATCTACCCTATGTATGACTATGCGCACGGTCAGAGTGACTCGCTAGAGAATATTACTCACTCTATCTGTACGCTTGAGTTTGATGTACACCGTCCGCTCTATGATTGGTTTATCGAGGCACTAGGCATCTTCCCTTCGCATCAGTATGAGTTCGCTCGCCTAAATATTAACTACACTGTTATGAGCAAGCGCAAACTCTTGCAACTAGTTAAAGAAGACTACGTAAATGGCTGGGATGACCCTCGTATGCCTACTATCTGTGGACTTCGTGCAAGGGGTTATACTCCAGAGTCTATCCGCTTGTTTGCCGAAAAAGTTGGCGTGGCAAAACGTGATAATGTTATTGACCTTGGGCTGCTTGAGTGGTGTCTAAGAGAGGATTTAAACAAACGTGCTCAAAGAAGAATGGCGGTGCTCGACCCTATTAAAGTTACCATTACCAACTACTCAGGTGATGGTGAGATGATTGAGTGTATCAATAATCCAGAGGATGAGTCGGCTGGTATGCGTAGCGTTAAGTTCGGCAGAGAACTACTTATTGAACGTGACGACTTTATGGAAGAACCTCCAAGGAAGTACTTTAGACTCCGTCCTGGTGGCGAGGTGCGCCTAAGATATGGCTATCTTATTAAGTGTAAGGAGGTTATAAAGGATGCTAAGGGGAACATAGTAGAGCTTATGTGTACTTATGACCCTGAATCTGCGCACGGCGGTAGTTCTGATGGACGTAAGGTTAAGGGTATCATTCACTGGGTAAATGCCGCTGAGGCGGTGGAGTGTGAGGTTAAGTTGTTTGACAGACTCTTCAAGAGTGAAGCACCAGAGGCTAGCGGCAACTTCCTAGATGATTTGAACCCAGAGTCACTAAAGGTTGTTAAGGCATATTGCGAGCCATCGCTTATCGAGGCTGAGGCTGGCACACATTTCCAGTTCGAGAGACTAGGTTATTTTGTGCGCACAGCAAGTGGTTTCAATAAGGCTGTTGGACTAAAGGACACTTGGGCGAAGCTCAATAAATAATATTTCTTTTAGAGGGAGCGGTCTTTATTTTGGTCAGGCGGTTTTTTGAAATATACAGCAGTATATGTTGTATAGCTTTGTAACATAGCACATTAGCAAAATTTGCATATACTGATTAGGGGAGAAAAAAGGTTTTTTTTCTATAAGTTAACCCCTTTTTGGCGAAAAGCACTACTCTTTATGTAGTGAATTATGTAGTCCGTTTTTCGAGGCTCATTCGCTCAAA
>JAWXTM010000005.1:0-53648 GCA_044433505.1 Rikenellaceae bacterium | reverse complement strand
AGACAATATCTGCAAGTTTTATAGCACAAAGATACGAAAACTTGCAGATATTTCCAAATATTATACAGGTTATTTTACTGATATTCTGATTGTTAAGTACTTTTTAAGGGACGACTAATTACTTAGTCTGTAATAATACAAGCTATAACAAACTTTCATCATCGGTGCACCCAACAGTACAAAAAAACAGGTTCCTCAGATACCACTACTGGTACCCGAAAAACCCATTCCTTATCTTAAAGTATTATCCTACACCCCCCTAAACTATGCCCACTTAACTAACGCAAAGTCCTGACGGTGTGGAAGCTTATCATTATTAGGATAAATGCGGATTGCTACATCATACGACCCAGACAACTCTGGCTCATTCTCCAAATGGAAACGTGCAATGCCATTCTCTACACCCATACAACTAAACTGACTAGTGTGGTGAACCTTTGTGTGAGCCTCCTGATTTGAAGCCTCTGCTACCAATAACTCTACCCCAATATCTTGTGCAGATAGCCCAGCAAGATCAATAGAAACTTCTAGCTCGTACTTATGCCCCTCGCAAATCGCCTCGTGAACAGGGTCAAAACGCTTAGTCTCTACAACTCTAACGCTATCCCACTCTCTGGACACTTTACGTTTCCAAGCAGCTAGCGAACGAGCCATCGCAAAGTCATTAGCGATTACCTCAACGTGGCGCAAGTGTAGCTTAGAGTAGAAACGATCCTCGTAGTCTTGCATCATACGGTTAGTAGTGAAGTTCGACGCAACGTCTGCCACACAGTGCTTAACCATCTCCATCCACTTAGGTGAGTAACCTTTATCGTTACGTTCGTAGTATGTAGGCACGATTTGATCCTCGATAGTAGCGTAGATTAGTTCGGCATCCAATTCATCTTGGAATCGTTGGTCTTCGAAGGTGCGCTCCATAGGAAGCATCCAACCAGCATCCTGGCGGTAGCCCTCTACCCACCAACCATCAAGCACTGAGAATTGCATAACACCGTTCATCACACACTTCTCGCCACTTGTACCAGAAGCCTCCAATGGGCGTGTTGGGGTATTCAACCATACGTCAACACCCTGTACCATACGACGAGCAAGCTCCATATCGTAGTTCTGTAGGAAGATAATCTTGCCTACGAACTGAGGCATTTTCGATACCTCTACGATACGTTTGATAAGATCCTGACCTGCTTTATCAGCTGGGTGAGCCTTACCTGCAAAGACAAATTGCACGGGGCGTTCTGGGTTATTAACAAGTTGCGAGAGACGCTCCATATTAGTGAACAACAGGTGAGCACGTTTGTAAGTCGCAAAGCGGCGTGCAAAACCAATAGTGAGCACATCTGGGTGCAATGTTTCTTGAATTTGCACCAACTGACGAGGCGAGTCGAAGCGGAATTGTGTTGGGTCAGCAACTCTACGACGAATCAGCTTAAGCAATCTATTTTTCAGATATAGTCTTGAATCCCACAGTGCGGCATCGTCAATAGTGTGAACTTTATCCCAGTGATCTTTGCTGTAATCCCCAGCCGAAAAATCTTCACCAAAGGCCTTTTTATAGACATCTTTAAGTCTATCGGCAGTCCAAGTTGGGTAGTGAACACCATTAGTAACGTATCCGATATGGAGTTCATTAGGCATATACCCTGGCCACATATGACCCAAAATATCTTTACTAACCTCACCGTGCAACCAGCTCACACCATTCACCTCTTGGCTAAGGTTACAAGCAAGTACGCTCATCGAGAATTTGCCATCAGTATCTTTACCGAGTCCATAGAACTGTTCCCAAGTGATTTTAAGGCGTTCTGGGTAGTGCCACATATATTGGCGGATCATACCTTCGTCAAAGGCATCGTGACCTGCTGGCACAGGCGTGTGAGTAGTAAATAGCGACGAGCTACGAACTGCCTCCAATGCTTCAGAGAAGCTAAGGTCAAACTCTTCGATAAAGTTACGAGAGCGTTCTAGTCCGATAAATGCTGCGTGACCTTCGTTACAGTGGTACACATCGCTCTTGATGCCTAGTTTGTTGAGTACACGGATACCACCAACACCCAACAAGAATTCTTGTTTTAGGCGGTTATCCCAGTCACCTCCATATAGGTGGTGAGTGATAGAGCGGTCCTCTGGGCGGTTCATTTCGTGGTCAGTATCCATCAGGTAAAGCTCCGTGCGACCAACGTCACAACGCCATAGGCGAGCCGATACCACACGACCTGGGTACGAAATCTCGACTGTTACCCACTCTCCATTTTCGTCACGCACTGCTGTGATAGGGAGTTTATCGAAGTTTTGCGACTCGTAGGCAGCCTCCTGCTCACCAGCGTTCGATAGTCTTTGGGTAAAGTAGCCATATCTATATAGTAGACCAACTGCTACCATAGGGACGTTCTTATCCGAGCTTTCCTTAAGGTAGTCACCAGCCAAGATACCTAGACCACCCGAGTAGATTTTTAGCGAAGAGTGCAGACCATACTCCATCGAGAAGTATGCAACTCTTGGTTTATCGCCATATTGCTTGTTATCCATATATGCTCTAAACTCAGCATACACGCTATCAAGGCTAGCGATAAAGTCCGTGTCGGCAGCCAATTTCTTAAGTTCAGTAAGGCTGAGGCGGTCTATAAGAGCGATAGGGTTGCGTTCTACCTCGCCCCACAGCTCTTTATTGATGCTTTCGAATAGGCGACGACCCGATTCATTCCAGCTCCACCACAGGTTTTTAGTAAGTTCCTCTAGACGGTGTAGGCTCTCAGGGATTGCCCTTTCGACCACCATACGAGTCCAGATTGGGTGTGACCCTGGGGCAGCTTGTTGGGTGATGAAGCTCACTTGTTCGTGATTATCTCCACCACCACGGTACTCTGCCGCAGCGTCCGCATTTCTTTGTTGTTGATTTTCTAGTGCCATTTTATAAGTATTTTGATAATGTTCAAATAAATTCTTCCATAGTGCAATCTCAGAGAGTTTCATAGCACTCTTTCTCAGTGCAGTCATCTCGCTCTTATTAAGGTGCGATAGTCGAGCAAGCTCACTACTTATGCCTTTTGTTAGCTCTGCGCTGTTGTTATCGTCACGAGGCAGTACCTTTACACCCTCGTGCACTTCGCCAGCATAGCGGTCTACCCATAGCCCAAAACCAGCAAGCGTAGTGGTAATGGTTGGTACTCCAAAGGCGATACTTTCGAGTGGGGTGTAGCCCCACGGCTCGTAGTACGACGGGAATACCGTTACGTCACAGCCAACAAGCAGCTCATAGTAACTCTTATTAAAGACTCCATCGTCACCATTCAGGTAGCACGGTACAAAGACCACACGCACACCTTCCCTAGAGTCCAAAAGTCCGCTGCGGCGCAGGTGTCCAATAACTGGGTCACCATCTTGGTCGCCAAGCGTATGGGTTGTATTAGGCAAATTTCGTGCATCAATAGCCCCTTGAGCCTCTCCTTGAAAAATATTCTGGAGGTCACGCCTAGCACCGTGGTGCCACGATGGTACCATAATATATGCCAAAACCTCACCTCCAGCCTCCCCCGAAGCCTTCAGTGCCGCAAGCGAATCAATAAATTCATCAATACCCTTGTTCTTGAACTCATAGCGACCGCTGATTGCCACAATCATTGGGTCTTTTTTAAATGTGGTGCTCAGAGCAGTTTCGGCAACAGTGATAAGTGCACGGCGAGCCTCTGTACGTTTTATATCATACTCCTTACCCTTGTAAACAAAATCATTCTCAAAGCCATTTGGAGTAACCACCGTTGGAGCTTTATCAAGCAGCGCCTCACACTCCAACCCAGTAATCTCGCTAACCGTAGCAAAGGCATCGAGGTGATGCGCCGCAGCCTTTTCGATAGAGTGTTTAGCCACAATGCCGAAGCGACGTGCCATCTCATCCCCATTGTAGCTTTGTAGAGGACCATAGAGCGGAAGTCCATTACCTGCAATAGAGCGACCAGCAGCCGTAGCGTGGGTAGTGAATACTGTAGCCACCTCTGGTGAGTGTTTTCTAAGGTATAGCCCACCTGAGCAGGTCATCCACTCGTGGAAATGCGCAATAGTCCTTTGGAAACTACCACGATAGAAGTTACTATACGACTCGACCACACGTGCCGCAACGTATCCAAAGATAACAGGCTCAATGTAGTCCCATCCCCCAGAGATGCTATCTACACCGTAATCCTCCCAAAGCTGAGCCAAAAAAGTGTCCTTATAATTCAAAAAAGAGCTGAAGTCAACAAGCACAACAATAGGCTCACCAGCAACAACTCTCCATCTTCCCACACGAACTCTTAGTCCTTGGCGGTAGGCAATCTCCCTCCACTCGCTAAGTAGTGAATCATCTTGGGTAAATTCAATATTGGCACTCTCACGCTCGAAGTCAGGGCCAATAAGAATATAATTCTGATCATACTCCTCTAACACTGTGAGTGCTTTTGTTCCAACAACTGTGTGGATACCCCCCACCTTGTTGCAAACTTCCCACGAAACCTCGAAGAGTAAATTTTTAGTATTATCCATTTCTTTAGAAATATTATATATTGTGATTTCTTACTTCTCTTAAGACACTATAATGAAGTGGCAAAGATATAACAAAAATAGGTGAAAAAGAATAAAAATAACATTTTTTTAACCAAAATGTTGCAGGAACGAAAAATTATCTTTAATTTTATAGCACTCTTTCCGACCAAGAAGAGTAAAGGGGACTTCTAAAAACTGACCCCCAAAGAATAAATAATAGAATAATGATGAAATGGACTATCTAAGAAAGGTTTTGTATACTTTTGGGTGATATTTTGGTTACTTTTTCACCTTTTTATGGTCACTTAGCCCGCTAAGCTCCCATAAAGGCAGCAAAAAATTAACTCAAAATCTCATCCCAAAATCATACAAATCAGTTTATAGAAGTCCCCTAAAAAAAGTCTAACCAACTGTTAATTCTTAATATACAAAGATTATGAAAAATTATCAAACCACTCAAATTAAAAACATTGTGCTACTTGGTCACTCAGGTAGCGGCAAGACGTCTGTAGCCGAGGCTATGGCATTCGAAGGCGGGGTCATTGAACGTCGTGGAAGCATCGAAAGTGAAAATACTCTTTCGGACTTTACGGACGTTGAACACCTCTACAAACGCTCTATATTCTCTACTATGCTCTTCTCGGAGTACCTTGGATATAAACTAAATATTATTGACACCCCTGGCTCGGACGACTTCTGTGGAGCACTCTTTAGCTCATTTAAAGTTGCGGACGTTGGGGTAATGTTGGTTAATGCGCAAAATGGTTTTGAGGTAGGTACCGAAATTCAGGCTCGTTATGCTCGCCGTCACGAAAAACCTATTATCCTTGCTGTCAATATGCTCGACACTGAAAAGACTCAGTGGGAATCAACACTTGAAAGCATTATGTCCTCTAGCGAGGCTACTCCAGTACTTGTACAATACCCTGTAAACCCTGGCGTAGGTTTCGATACTATTATAGACGTACTGATGATGAAGATGTATAAGTTTATAGGCAATGACGGAAAGCGTGAAGAAATGGATATCCCTGAAAGCGAAATGGAACGTGCCCTTGAACTGCACAATACATTGGTCGAAGCTGCTGCCGAAAATGACGAAGCTCTTATGGAACTTTACTTCGAGAAAGGCTCGCTCACTCAAGACGAAATGCGCTCGGGGCTTAAAATCGGGTTGGCAAATCGTGACCTAGTGCCTGTCTTCTGCCTTGCTGCTAGCAAGTCGATTGGTATTAAACGCTTGATGGAATTTATCATCAACGTTGCCCCAGGCCCAGTTAAAGCACCTAAGTTCAGAACACAACAGGGTGGCGAAGTTGAAGCTGATCCTACTAAACCAGCATCGCTCTTTGTCTTTAAAACTGCTCTGGAACAACACCTCGGTGAGGTTTGCTACTTCAGAGTTGTATCGGGTGTGGTTAAAGAGGGACAAGAACTCGTTAACCAAACTACTGGTATGAAAGAAAAAATCTCGCAACTATATGTTGTGTCGGGTAAGAACCGTACCAAAGTATCGGAACTATCGGCAGGTGATATCGGATGTACCGTGAAACTTAAATCCACTAAGGTTAACCATACGCTGTGTGCCGCTGGTGCTGAATTCAATATCAACCTGATCGGATTCCCTGCTTCGAGATATCGCTGCGCTGTGAAGGCTAAAAACAATTCGGATGACGAAAAACTTGCTGAAGCATTGAATAGAGCATCGAACGATGACCCTTCTATCTTGGTTGAGTACTCTAAAGAGCTTAAGCAAATTATCCTACAAGGTCAGGGTGAACACCACCTTAATATCCTTAAATGGCAAATCGAAAATGGTACTAAAATCGAAATCGAGTACTTCCAACCTCGCATCTCGTATCGTGAAACTATCACTCGCACTGCATCGGCTTCGTACCGCCATAAAAAACAGTCGGGTGGTGCAGGTCAATTCGGTGAGGTCTCTATGGTTATCGAACCATACTACGAAGGTATGCCAGCTCCTGGTAAATACAAAATTGATGGCAAAGATGTACAACTAAATATCAAGGCTACTGATGAGGTTGAACTAGAGTGGGGCGGAAAGCTTGTCTTCTGTTCGGCAATCGTTGGTGGTGCTATTGATGCACGCTTCCTGCCTGCAATTTTGAAGGGTATTATGGAGAAGATGGAGGAGGGCCCACTTACAGGTTCACGTGCACGTGATATTCGTGTAGTTATCTACGACGGTAAGATGCACCCTGTTGACAGTAACGAACTATCATTTAAGCTAGCAGGTCGCAATGCCTTTAGGGAGGCGTTTAAGAATGCGGGCCCTAAGATTATGGAGCCAGTCTTCTCGGTTGAGGTAATTGTGCCTAGTGATAAGATGGGTGATGTGATGAGTGATCTTCAGAACCGCCGTGCAATGATTGAGGGGATGAGTTCGGATAAGGGTTTTGAGCATCTTACAGCACGTGTTCCGTTGGCGGAGATGTATCGTTATTCAACAACGCTTAGTTCGTTGACTTCGGGTCGTGCGACATACACAATGAAGTTTGGTTCATTTGAGCCAGTACCGAGTGATGTACAGGATAAGTTGTTGAAGGCTTATGTGGCCGAGGACGAGGAGTAGTTTTCTTTAAACATATAATAAGGAGTGGAGCGTATCTGTATATAGGTACGCTCTGCTTTTTTTGCGTGTAGTAGAACAGGCTAAAACTAAAGCAAAAAAAGAGGGCCTCAACATTATGCTGAGACCCCTCCCTATTATCAACTAAAGCTTCCTAGCCTAACTACATCCCATCCTCAACATTCCAAACAAAGGCTCGTGTACCCTGCTCCTGAGTTTGAGAATCCAAATTTCGCAACCTCTCCAATAAGGGCGCAACCCTATCGTCCTCAACAACACTGAGAATCGCTGAGTTCTTAGCTGGCCAAGTGTGATTGCCATAATGCGGCTCACCCTTCTCACTACCCCTGCCAATCACATTCTCCCACTGCGTAAAACCCCTCAAAGAGAGCTTTTCCAAAATCTCCATTACAACATCGCTCAAAGCCTGGTTGTAAACTATCATTACTGCTTTCATATCTTTTTTTTTATTTATGGGGACTTCTAAAAATTGATTTGGTGAATTTGGGATGAGATTCGAAGTTGAGTTTTTGCCGCATTTTCTCTCTAATAGCCCCGCTATTCGAGAGAAAAAAGGTGAAAAATCAACCAAAATAAAAGCCCAAAGGCATCAAAACCTATTTATTTACATCCATTTTTATTTGTTAAATTGTTGTGGGGTCAATTTTTAGAAGTCCCCTTGTCTTAATGCACGTTCATTTTTGCGGCGTTTCTTCTTAAGCCCCCTAACCCCAAAGATAGTATAAACCACTGGAATCACATAGAGCGTTAGAATTGTCGAGAAGGTAAGACCACCGATCACAGCAATACCCATCGGCTGCCACATCTCCGAGCCTTCACCAAAGCCAATCGCTAGCGGCAACATACCCAGAATAGTAGTAAGCGTTGTCATAAGCACTGGGCGTAGACGTGAACGACCTGCACTCACCACTGCCGAAGATAGGCTCACACCACGCTCCCTGAGCAGATTGATAAAGTCCACCATCACAATACCATTCTTCACTACAATCCCCACCAGCATAATAGCACCAATCAGTGCAATAACCGACAGCGGAGTATCTGTCATCCACAGTGCGAGGAATACCCCCGTAAAGGCAAATGGTAGCGAGAAAAGTATAATAAATGGCATAGAGAATGACTCAAACTGCGTTGCCATTACGATATAAACCAACACAACAATAAGCAACAACAACACTGACATATCAGCAAAGGACTCTTGTTGGTCTTCGTAAGTACCACCAAGCTCTAGAGTCACACCACTTGGAATATCAATATCAGAGAGTACTGTTTCAATATCAGCCACCACATCACTCATTGCCGCACCCGAAAGTGTTACATTTACACCCACCATACGCTCACGATTCTCTCTCTCAATGGTTGGTGGAGCATAGTCCTCAATCACTTGGGCAACATCACAGAGTCGAAGCGCACTACCCTGTGCATTCATTATCTGGATATTCTCGATCTCCTCGACACTGCGGCGGAATGGCTCGGCATACCTTACCATAATATCATACTCATCACCATCCTCACGGAACTGTGAAGCAGTAAAACCATTGATTCTATTACGAACTGCCATCGAAACTTGTGAGGTGGTGAGTCCATAATAACCCAACAACCCTCTATCAAAGACAATGCGATACTCCCTACGCAGGTCATCACGAGAGAGTTGGACATCCACTGCACCAGGAATCTTTGCCACCTTATTTCGAATAACATTTGCAAGACTATCGGTAACTGTCATATCATAACCAAAGACCTTAACCACAATATCCGAACCGCTACTGCTTGGGCCCGAACTACCCGTTGTAACCGAGTAATCCACCACCTCTGGAATAGTTGCAAAGTCCTTACGCATAAGGTCACCAATCTCGAAGATAGTGCGTTCACGCTCCGAACGCCTTGGCATCCTAAAGGTATAATTAATGATATAGGAACCTGTGTTTGTCTGCATTGCAGAGTAAGCATCCGAACCATCCGAAACACCCGTAGAAGTGGAAATTACAGTTATCTCAGGGTAATTCTCCTCAATCATCTTATCAATCTTGCGTGCCACAACCATTGAGTATTCAACGCTCGAACCAATATCAAGTTTCACCACTGCCGAGATACTAGCATCATCCACCTTAGGGAAGAACTCCGAAGGAACTCTATTAAAGAGATAAACGCTACCCACAAAGATGCCAACAGCTGCAACTATCACAATCGACCTATGACCAATAACCCACGCCAGTGTCTTTGCATAACCATTATCTAGTGAATCGAGGAACTTGTCTATTGGTTTAAAGACAACGCCTAGCCCCTTGTAGGTTTTAGTAGCTTGGAAGCGCAACATCAATGAACTTAGCATCGGAGTCAGCGTAATTGCCGCCACTGTCGACACCACCGTTACAAGAGTCACAATCCAACCCAGTGACTTGAACAATATACCCGCCATACCAGTCAACATAGTAAGTGGTAGGAACACCGCCACAACTACAAGCGTCGTTGCAATTACAGCGAGCCACACCTCATTAGTTGCATAGATGGCCGCCTCACGTGGCGAACTACCACGTTCAATATGCTTAGTGATATTTTCCAGCACCACAATGGCATCATCCACCACCATACCAATCGCAATAGAGAGCGACGAGAGGGAAATGATATTGAGCGATCCGCCCGACATCTTTAGGTATATAAATGACACGATAAGTGACACAGGAATAGTCAGTACAATAATAAAGGTAGCTCTCCAACGTCCCAAAAAGAACAACACCACAATAGCCACGAACAAGAATGCGAACATAATTGTTTCAGTAAGCGAATTGATACTATCTTGGATTGTTTCAGAGAAGTCCACAATAGTACCAATGGTAATATCTGGAGGCATATTAGCCTGAATTGCAGGCAGTACTGCACGAACTTTCTCGGCAATCTCCACTGAGTTAGCACCCGACTGCTTTTGAATCACGATACGCACACCAAGCTCACCATTAATACGTTCATCAATAGAAGTCTTCTTTAGCGTATCCTTAATCTGGGCAATATCCTTTAGGTAGATATGGTTTCCGCCACGGCTAGCAATAACCAAATCCCTCATATCCTCGGCAGTGATAAATTCACCCTCGGCACGCACATTCATAGTCTGGCTACCAACATCGACGCTACCACCAGGAACATCCACATTCTCGGCAGCAATAATCTGTCCGATCTGCTCCACCGAGATATTATAACCCTCCATCTTACGAGGGTCAACATTCACCTGAATCTCACGCTCATTTGCACCCGAGAGACTCACTGCACCAACACCATTGATACGGTTCAGCACATTAACGAGCCTATCATCTAGAATCTTATAGAGCGCATCATAAGAGGTAGTAGCCGTTGCATAGAGCACCATAATCGGCATCATCGAAGATGAGAAACGATAGAGTGCAGGAGAGTCTGCATCGTCTGGAAGCAGGGTTTCTACCCTACCAATAACGTCACGAATATCGTTCGAGGCGACATCAAGGTCTGTATCCCAGTCGAACTCCAACATCACAAGCGAGATATTATCAGACGAGCGAGAGGTAATATCCTCAAGGTCATCAACGGTATTGAGGTTATCCTCCAAGATACGAGTAATATTGGTTTCAATATCCTCGGCATTAGCCCCCACATAGGAAGTAAAGACCGTAATGGTTGGCAAATCCATCTCTGGATACATATCGACCGAGAGGGTACGCACCGAATAGAGTCCAAATATGATAACACCGATAAAAATCAGTATTGTCGATATTGGTTTACGGACGGAAGTTTCGTATATTTTCATATTCTTTTACTTTACAATTATAACTTTATCGCCATCAAGAATCTTTTGCATACCAGCGTTTACAACAAATTCACCTGACTCCACACCTGAAAGAATCTCATACGAACTACCAATAATGCGTCCGATTTCCACTGTACGACGACTCGCTAGGTTTGTTGCAGGGTCAACTACAAACAGGTAACGCTCAGCAGAGCCTTGTTGTTTGAGCACCGAAATATCTGGAACCAACACGTGCTGCTGAGTACCAAAACCTATAATCACACGACACATCATACCTGGACGAAGCTCCAAACCACCATTTGCAACAGTCACCTCAATCTTGAAGGTGCGAGTCGCTGCATCAATGGCTGGATAAACCAACGACACCTTACCACTGAAAACTTGATCAGGGTAAATGTCCGAGGTAATATCTACTACCATACCATTCTTGACTTGTGGGTAGTAGCGTTCTGGAATACTAGCCATCACCTTTAGTCTATTGATTTGCATAACGGTTAGAATCTTGCCTGCTGCTGGAGAGTAAATATCACCTGGGTCATACATCCTCTCTGTCACCACTCCCGTAATTGGGCTAATCAGTTCGGTATTTTCCTTCAAGTCATTAGAGGCGTGACGAGCCACCTTTAGTTCAGTTTCGAGTTGATCGAGTTGTTGTTTCGAAATACCACCAGCCTCGTATAGTTCCTCCATACGTTTAAAGTCAGTCTCAAGGTTAGTAAGCTGAATCTGAGTTTGAAGATATTGGCGAGCATCCATCTGCACTAGCAGCTGACCTGCCTTAACATTATCTCCTACCTCTACCATAATATCGTCGATTCTAAGACCCATCGAAGGAGAGATATTATTCATTACGTAAGGCTCTACCGAACCTGTAAATTCAACGATTTGGGCAACTTCCTGAGCGAGCACCTCCACTACCTTGACATTAGGAGCTTCTACAACTACTTCAGTAGTCTGGGTTGACTCTTCTCCAGTAGAGCCACACCCCACCATTAAAATGGCACACAAGGCAATGGCAGCTCTAAGTGTTGTGTTGTTTTTCATAATTTTGTATGTATTGTTTATTAATTAAAAATTCAGACCTACAGGAGACTTCTAAAAATTGACCCCTATAATTTTTTCGTAATCGGCTTGTGCAGTCATATAATCATAAATAGACTGGCGATAGTTCATATCAGCTTGGATGAGTTGCACTTGGGCCGAGTTAAGCTCCACGATAGTACCCTGACCAGTTTCGTAGCGCACCAGCGAGATTCTATAGCCATCGGCAGCCTGCTCCTTCGAGATTTCATTAGCCTCCATCTGCGACTTCGCACTCTCAATATTACTAATCGAAGCCTGTAGCTCTACCAAAAGACCCTGCTCAGCATAATCCTTTTGAGTTTCCAACTGGGTTTTCTGATTCTTGATTTGACGTTCTTTATTTACATTACTAAGACCGCTAAATATCGGAATATCTAGCTGCAAGCCCACATAAGATGTTCCACTCCAATCATAAGAACCGATATTAAAATCATCGCTTTGCGTTAACACTTGGTAAGAACCAAAAGCAGCAAGCGTTGGGAGTTTTGCAGTTTTTTGTATGCGAAGTTGAGTGTCAAGCATCTTTAGTTGAATATCCAACAAGTTCAAATCGGCATTGCCAGACAGGTCTACAACGTGAGAATTTTCTTCGTTAATAAACTCCGAAAAATCGGTTAAATCCTCATCCAAACTCACCGCCATATCTAGAGGCAAGCCAAGTAGCATATTAAGCATCAGACGAGCATTATGAAGCGCACTTTGAGCTTGGTAGAAAGTAGGGGTAAGGCTACTAAGTTGCACCTCGGAGGTGGTCAGGTCATATTGCGACATTACACCCTGCTCATAGGCAGCACGGCTATCATCCACAACATCTTGAGCAAGGCTCATATTCTCTTGGATAAGCTCCAGAGAACTTTGCGCTAGCAGCACAGTATAGTAACTCTTCTTTACAGATGCAGCAAGCTCAATCTTCGAAGAACGAGCCGACTCGACAGCCTGCTCCATTTGTTCACGATTGAGTTGCAGTGTAGCATACAGTGCAGGTGCATAGAGTGGCAATGAGAGCGTAAAACCTCCCGTATAACTATTAGCATAGCCAAAACGCATTGCTCCTCCAGTACCCTCACCAAAGATTCCATCTGGCAAATACATCACACTTGTCTGCAAGTTGTAGAGATACTGCCCCGATGCGCTAAGGTTTGGCAAGAGATACCCCACCGTTTCCTTTCGAACATAATCCTGACGTTCAATCTCCTGCCCTGCAATCTTAATGGTAGGGTTGTCGTCGATAGCTAATTCCACAGCACTTACCAAATCCAACCTGAGAGTGTCTTGCGCATTTGCCACAAAGCAGATTAATAACAAAGTCAAGCCTAAAATTGTTTTTTTCATATTTTTTTATTGTTTTATATATTTTTTCTATTACTAAACGATAACCCATTAACCTTGATCGCATTATCAATTCTCACTATACCCTCTGGAGTAGCAATCCCACGGAAGAAGTATATAGCGATATGATTGACAGTCTCTATTGGAGTAACCCCTGCAATCTTATTAAGTTTGGAGTAGTTGTTCATCAGGGCATTGATAGTTTCCATAATAGCAAAGACCACAAACCGAGTGTTAGTATCTTCCTTTACCAGACCTTGCTGAATGCCATCATTAAGCGCAACCACCATCAATTCAAAAGTTTCGGCAACGTGTTTGATATACACATCGTTATAGATTTCAGGATAAAACCTCTTAACTTCATTTGATATCTTGCCGTGCGTGGCAAAGCCTTCCTCCATCAATTTCAACGATTCAAATAGTTCGCCAATAGTATCAAGTCCTTTACTTTTAATCATTTCTCCCTTACGCTTACCATCTTGTAGTAGATTCATTACTATTGCTTCGACTAGGGAGCGTTTATCCGAGAAGTTTTCATAAATTGTTCGTTTTGATATACCGAGGTATTGGGCAACACTATCCATAGTGGTTGCTCTTACACCCGAGGTGCATATCAGTTCAATTCCGCCTTGAATTATTCTTTCTTTTACTGTCATTTGATTATTTTTATCTTAATGGGTGCAAAACTAGTACAAAAAACTTTAAAAACCAAAAAAGTTTTCAAATTTTTTCGCATTTATTTTAGCTTGTATTATTTCAAACTAAGTCATAAAAGGCCTATGCCCCCGGCAGCACCCAAAAAACGGCTCGACTTGCTATTCCAATTTAAAAATGTATCTTTGTAAATATAAATACAAAACTATGAAAAGACTTCCCATTATTCTCCTGCTATTATTGACATTTCAAAATGCTATCTCTCAGGAATTTAACCTGATTCCTCAACCAAAATCAATTAAAACTACATCCCAAAAATGGGTCAAAGTAAAACGAATTAATACTACCATAAATAGCGAAATGCCCTCGGAAGGCTACTACCTGAGCATTACTAAAAAAGGAGTGGAGATTGAGGCTGCCGACTCTACAGCTATTGTCTGGGCGCACCGCACCCTAGAGCAACTTGAACGTGGGGGACTATACCCACAGGTACAGATTAGTGACCACCCTGATTTCCAAATTCGTGGCTTTATGCACGATACGGGGCGCAACTTTATCGAAGTGGAGATGCTCAAAGAACACCTCGATATTCTCAGCTACTACAAGATTAACGCCTTTCACTGGCACCTGACCGACTACCCTGCGTGGAGGATTGAGTGCAAGGTCTACCCTGAGCTAAACGATCCGCAGTTTCAAAGAAAGGGGCGTGACGAGGGGAGGTTCTACACCTATGACCAAATACGAGATGTGATTGCATACGCCAAGCAGCGTGGCATTATGGTGATTCCTGAAATTGATATGCCAGGGCATAGCACCTATTTTAATAATACCTTTGGCTTTAGTATGGACTCAGAAGAGGGGAAAAAAGTCCTCGAAAAGTGCCTCGATGAATTCTTTACTGAGATTCCACGGGAGCTTGCTCCATACTTCCATATTGGTTCGGATGAGATTTATATAGCTGACCCAGAGGGCTTTATGCGTTGGGCGGAGGCTATTGTACAAAAGTATGATAGGCAGGCGATTGCGTGGGATCCAGGGCTACCTTCTTCGACTACTACTGTGCGCCAGATTTGGAACGAAGCCGCTGGTGCTAATAGCGCAGCCGCCGAGAAGGAAGGCTCCTATCTTGACTCATTTATGGGGTATTTGAACTACTATAATCCGATGGTCTTTACCAATAGATTGCTGCTGCATACGCCCTGTGCAGTGGCGGTTCCTAGGGAGGAGTCGCTCGGTGGGATACTCTGTTTGTGGAATGATGTGAATGTGGAGTTCCCTGAGAAGACCTTTCCGCATAATGGTGCGCTAAATGGCATATTACCTTATGCCGAGAGGTTCTGGAATGGTGGCAGATGGGGCGATGAGGGTGAGATTGTTAGTGCTAATTTGCTCCCTGCTCCAACTACCCAAAGTGGGCAAAAGGTGGCAAATTTCGAAGAAAAAATGATATATCACCGTGATAACTACCTAAAGGACAGGAATATGCGTTGGGTGGCAAATAGCCAAATCGAGTGGACTGTTACCATTGGTACAGAGCAGGTTAAGGCGTATGGTGGGGCTATTGATATGAGCGAAATTGCAAGGGTTAATGACGTTGAGGTGACCTACCCGATGGTGGTTACGGCGACCACCACGATATATGCTGATGCTGACACAACTATTAGAGCGTGGGTGGGTTTTGACACTCCTGCACGCTCCGATAAAATCGGTAATGGTATCGGCAAGCAAGGAGAGTGGGAGGCTGATGGGAAGATTACTGTGGGAGGTGTTGAGGTGAAGCCGCCAGTGGCGTGGAATGAGCCTGAGATGTATAGTTATCAGTTCCATACGTGGCATAAACCAGAGGCGGAGTTGCCCTTTACCGATGAGCACCTCTATTGGATGCGTACGCCTGCTTATATTCCGTTAAAGAGGGGTGAGAATATTGTGGAGGTTACAACGGTTAAGATATTTGATGGTCAGTTTTGGAGTTTTGCATTTATCCCATTAACTTTAAATAGTGATAATAGTGTGAGTGAGATTACGGGAGTTAGTTTCAGGTCGGGTGTCATCAATGCTCTAGCGGACTGATACCATCGTTCTTTTGTGAACAAAAGAACCAAAAAACTTTAATCATTTTAGTTCGTAATACTACAAGCTATAACAAACCCTGGTCATTAAAGAATCTATGAACCCACAGCACCTCCAAAGCAAAAAAAATAAACCCAATCAGCAAAAGATACCCTCCCAATAAAATTTTATCCCCAATACAATAGAAAAAAATCGAAAAAAATGTGCTAATTCTCTAAAAAAGTAGTATCTTTGTGTGCAAAATACTATGATTAAAACTACAAAGTAGAAGTTAACTTTAAATGGAGAAAAATCCTACGCAAAATAGCGATAGATATGCTGGACGTGGCGTCTCAGCTGGTAAAGAAGATGTGCACGCTGCCATTAAAAATGTAGACAAAGGTCTCTTTGAAAAGGCCTTCTGTAAGGCCGTACCTGACTACCTGACAGGCTCTAAAGAGCACTGCCTGATTATGCACGCCGATGGCGCAGGCACTAAATCATCTCTGGCGTATGCCGCCTGGAAAGAAACTGGAAACCTCGACTACTGGAAGGGTGTGGCTGTGGATGCAGTGGTGATGAATACCGACGATTTGCTATGCGTTGGAGCAGTTGATGGCATTACGCTAAGCTCTACTATTGGTCGCAATAAGGGTAAAATCCCTGGCGAAGTTATTAAAGCCATTATCGAGGGCACCGAAGAGTTCTTGGAAACTATGCGCTCGTATGGCGTTGGCATCTACTCTACAGGTGGTGAAACTGCCGATGTAGGCGATTTGGTGCGCACAATTATTGTTGATAGTACCGTTACGGCTCGTATGCTCAGAAGCGAAGTTATTACTACTGATGGCATTACCGCAGGTAAGGTTATCGTGGGACTAAGTAGCTATGGTCAAGCAAAATACGAAACAAAATATAACGCTGGAATGGGTAGTAATGGACTCACCTCGGCTCGTCACGACGTCTTCTGCAAAGAGGTTGCCGAAAAATATCCTGAAACATTCGACCCTGCTGTGCCTAGTGACTTGGTCTATTCGGGTAGCTATAAGCTCACTGATACCATTGAGGGGATGCCGCTCTCGGCTGCCGAAATGGTGTTGAGCCCAACTAGAACTTATGCCCCAGTGATTGTGGAAGTACTCAAAAATGTGCCGAAATCTAAAATCGGTGGCATTATTCACTGTAGCGGTGGTGCGCAGACCAAAGTTCTGCACTTTTCGAGCGAAGATGTGCACATTATCAAGGATAATATGCTAGAAATTCCTAAACTATTCTCAGTAATCCAAGAGGAATCGAAGACCCCTTGGGCAGAGATGTACCGTGTCTTTAATATGGGGCATAGAATGGAACTGTATGTGGATAGCGATGTGGCGGCTACAATCGTAGAGATTAGCCGTAGTCTAGGAGTTGACGCTCAAGTAATCGGTAGAGTGGAACAGCGTAGAGCTGGCGAACCACGACTAACTATCGAGGCTGGGGGGCAAAAATATGAATACATAAAATAAATCAATTAATATATTTACAAAAGAACAAATGAGCCAAAAGGTAATTAAAATCAAACGTGGGCTAGATATAAAGCTAGTCGGCGAGGCTGAAAAAGTCCTTAAAAAAGCAGCTAGTTCTACTCTGTTTGCAATGACTCCCGATGAGTTTATCGGAGTTGTTCCAAAGCTGTTGGTTGCAGAAGGTGATAGTGTACAGGTCGGTACTCCTATCTTCTTTGATAAGGCGCACCCAGAGGTGCTTTTTGCTTCTCCAGTTGCTGGGGTTGTGAAGGGTATCAATAGGGGCGAAAAACGAAAAATCCTTAATATCACTATCGAAACTGCTGTGGAACAAAGCGCAGTGAAGTTCGAAAAACTGCCTTCGAGTGCTTCTGCTCAACAGGTGAAAGAAAGAATCCTTGGGGCAGGCTACTGGCCAATGATAATGCGAAGACCTTATGGTGTAATCGCTGATAGCGCAGAGACTCCTCGTGATATTTTCGTTTCAGGACTTGATAGTGCTCCTCTTGGCGTTGACTATAACTTCTTATTGGAGGGTGAAGCCGAAAACCTTGCTACAGGTATTGCGGCTATGGCTAAACTCACCTCAGGTAAGGTGCATATCGGTGTTCCTTGTGGTACAAATAGCGGTGCACTTAGTAAACTTTCGGGTGCAGAGGTCTATGAGTTCGCTGGCAAACACCCAGCAGGTAACGTAGGCGTGCAAATCGAAAAAATCGCTCCAATCTCTAAAGGTGAAGTGGTGTGGACTCTAAGTATTGTACACCTAGCTATGATTGGTCGTATGCTTAGAAGTGACCAGGCTGATTTCTCTAGAAGCGTTGCTGTGGTTGGTAGCTGTGCGAAACACCCTCAATACATTAAGACTACTTACGGTGCGCAAATCGCAACTATGGTTGGTGACAATACTAATGCGGAGGCTAGCAAAACTGGCAACGTTCGTATTATTAATGGTAACGTTTTGAGCGGTAGTGCTGTATCAAAAGAAGGTTTTGTAGGGTTCTATAACAATGCAGTGAGCCTAATTCCAGAGGGTGACTACTACGAATTTATTGGCTGGGCAATGCCTCGTCTGAATAAATTCTCCGCTTCGAAGAGCTACTTCTCGTGGTTGACTCCTAATAAAAAATATAACGCCGACACCAATATGAATGGTGGCGAGAGAGCATTCGTGGCAAATAGTATCTATCAAGATGTTATGCCAATGAATATTCTGCCAGTCTACCTGATGAAGGCTGTGATGGCCGAGGATATTGACAAAATGGAGCAACTCGGTATCTATGAAGTAATCGAAGAGGATGTTGCACTGTGCGAATTCGTATGCCCTAGTAAAATCGAATGGCAGGATACTCTGCGCAAGGGTCTTGACTTTATGATGAAAAACGCATAAACATTTTTGAAAAAAGAATAATAAAAAATATAAAAATGAAAGGACTTAGAAAATTAATAGACAAGGTGAAGCCAACCTTTAGCCCTGGTGGGAAATTGTCGTGGCTACACTCTACTTTCGATGGTTTCGAGACGTTCCTCTTTGTGCCAAATACGGTGACAAAGAAGGGTGCTCACCTTCGTGACTCAGTAGACCTAAAGCGTATGATGGTTGTGGTGGTGTTGGCTCTTGTGCCTGCGCTGCTCTTTGGTATGTTTAACGTGGGTTACCAAAATGCAGTGGCATTCGGGGAGGTTCGCTCAGTGATGGGCAACTTCTGGTTCGGTTTCCTAGAGGTACTACCTATTATTATAGTATCTTACGTAGTGGGGCTGGGTATCGAATTTGCCTTTGCTCAAAAACGTGGTCACGAAATTAATGAAGGCTTTTTGGTATCAGGTATGTTGATTCCAATGGTTATGCCAGTTGATACTCCACTTTGGATGGTGGCTGTGGCTACCGCCTTTGCAGTGGTTATCGGTAAGGAAGTATTCGGGGGAACAGGTATGAATATCTTTAACCCTGCGCTGCTTGCTCGTGCCTTTATCTTCTTTGCTTACCCAACCTCGATTTCGGGTAATACTATCTGGATCTCAGGACTATCACAAGGTGGTGCAGTGGACGGCTTCTCGGGTGCAACCCCTCTTAGCAATGCTGCCGAAGCACTAAATACTGGTGCAACAGCTATTGACTTTGGTGGAAGTAGTGCGTGGGACTGGTTCGTGGGACTTATCCCAGGCTCTATCGGTGAAACCTCTACACTTGCAATCCTTATTGGTGCCGTTATTCTACTTTGTACTGGTGTTGCTTCGATGCGAGTTATGCTATCTACCTTTGCGGGTGGTTACCTAACTGCGCTGATGTTCAACGCAATCGGTGCTAATGTGTATATGGATATGCCTGCTTACTATCACCAGCTAATCGGTGGTTTTGCATTCGGTGCTGTCTTTATGGCAACTGACCCAGTGACTGGTGCGCAAACCGCTAAGGGTAAAATAATCTACGGCTTCTTGATCGGTTTCTTTGCAATCGCAATCCGTGTTGTAAACCCAGGTTACCCAGAGGGTATGATGCTAGCAATCCTCTTTATGAATGCAATGGCTCCGCTTATTGACCACTACGTTGTAGCTGGAAATATTAAGGCTCGTCAAAAAAGAACTCTTAAAAAAGCGTAACAAAGACTATGAATAAGAATAAAAATAGCTATATAATATTGTATGCCACAGTAATGGTGGTGATAGTGGCTGCGGTGTTGAGCCTTGCAGCAACTTCGCTTGCACCAATGCAGGCTGCGAATGTTAAGACTGAAAAGATGATGGCAATCCTTAACTCAATCGGTGAGGGTAAGGATGCCGCTAGTGCCCCTGATAAGAAAGCTTATGTGGAGGCGGAGTATGATAAATTTATCGTTAATGCCTTCTGTGTGGATGCAGCTGGTAATAAAGTAGAGAGCGTTAGTGCTGACGATGTGCTAAAACAACTCGATAACCTACCTGCTGTCTTTGCTGCAAAGGCTGAACTGCCAGTCTTCGAGGCTAAACTCTCGGATGGTGAACTACTATACGTTGTTCCAACTACTGGTAAGGGTCTTTGGGGTGATATTTGGGGCTATATAGCTCTAAAGAGCGACTGCAATAGAGTCTATGGCGCAATCCTAGACCACAAAAGTGAAACACCAGGTCTGGGTGCTGAAATCGCTACCCCTGAGTTCTCGGCTGAATTCGTAGGTAAAGAAATCTTTAAAGGCGGAAAATATGTCGGTATTACACTTACCAAAGGTGTAGGCTCGTCTATAGGTAACCCTAATGCAGTGGATGCCGTAACGGGCGGTACACTAACTAGTAATGGGGTAACCAATATGCTTGTGGAATGCCTCGGTGACTATGTTCCATTTTTTGATAAAGTTAAAGGGGAGTTATAAAAACTGACCCCACTAAAAATTTTAAACTATGGACAACTAAAATCAGATTTTATATGCCTTTGGAAGATATTTTTATTCTTTTTTCACCTTTTTGTGGTCATATAGCTCGCTATACTCCCACAAAGGCGGCAAAAAAATAATTAAAAATCTCATCCCAAAATCATATAAATCAGTTTTTAGAACTCCCCTAAAAATAATTAATAACTATGGCACTCTTAAGTAAAAAAAATAGAGATATTTTCCTTGCCCCACTTAGCAAGGACAATCCAGTAATCGTTCAGATTCTGGGTATATGCTCGGCACTTGCAGTAACTGCAAAACTCCAACCAGCATTCGTAATGGCACTCTCAGTAATTGCTGTAACAACGCTGGCAAATCTTGTAATTTCGCTTATGCGTAATTCTATCCCTCCTCGTATTCGTATCATTGTGCAACTAGTGGTGGTTGCTGCCCTAGTAATCTTGGTTGACCAAGTGCTCAAGGCATTTGTCTATGATGTGAGTAAACAACTATCTGTCTTCGTCGGACTTATCATTACTAACTGTATCATTATGGGACGCTTGGAAGCCTTCGCAATGGGTAATAAACCCTTCCCATCTATTTTGGATGGTCTGGGTAGTGGTATCGGTTATGGTATTATACTAGTAATCATCGGTTTTGTACGTGAACTATTCGGTTCGGGTACTCTGTGGGGATACCAAGTAATCCCTGATTGCTTCTACGAAGCTGGATATGTAAATAACGGTCTGATAATCCTGCCTCCAATGGCACTTATTATCACTGGGGTAATAATCTGGGTGCACCGCAGCCGTAATAAAGAACTTCAAGAGAAATAATAAAATACTATGGAAAACCTATTAAGTTTATTTGTAAAGTCGATCTTTATCGACAATATGGTCTTCGCATTCTTCTTCGGTATGTGCTCATATATCGCTGTGTCGAAGACCGTGAAGACTGCTATGGGACTCGGTCTTGCGGTTATCTTTGTGATGATTGTTACAGTGCCGATTAACTACTTGCTCAATGAGTATGTGTTGCAACCAGGTGCGCTAGCTTGGGTTTCGGCTGATTTTGCGGACGTTGACCTTAGCTTCCTTAGCTTTATTATCTTTATCGCCGTGATTGCATCTATCGTGCAGCTCGTGGAAATGATTATCGAAAAATTCGCCCCAGCACTCTACTCTTCTCTTGGTATCTTCTTGCCACTGATTGCTGTAAACTGCGCTATCCTTGGGGGTTCGCTCTTTATGCAAGAGAGAGCTTACGCTAGCATTGGCGAAGCATCGGTATTCGCTCTTGGTAGCGGTATTGGCTGGTGGTTGGCAATTATCGGTATTGCTGCTATCAGAGAAAAACTAACCTACTCTAACGTTCCTGGTGCGCTGCGTGGTGCTGGTATCACCTTTATCGTGACTGGGCTTATGGGTATGGCGTTTATGATTTTTATGGGTGTAAATTTGTAAAATAAGATTTAGAATATGAACTATACAGTAATTTTAATCGCAATCGCTGCCTTCCTAGTAATCGTACTAGTCTTGGTCGTTGTATTGCTATATGCTAAGAGCAAACTCACCCCAAGTGGCGACGTTACGCTCGATATTAATGACGGCGAAAGAAAACTAACCGTTGGAGCTGGCTCTACTCTGCTTACTACACTTAGCCAAGAGGGTATCTTCTTGCCATCGGCTTGTGGTGGTGGCGGTTCGTGCGGTATGTGTAAGGTGCAAGTGTTGGAAGGTGGCGGAGAAATCCTACCAACCGAAACTAACTTCTTTACCCGCCGTGAACAACAAGAAAAATGGAGACTAGGATGCCAAGTCAAAGTCAAAGAAGATATGAAACTACATATCGAACCAGAGGTATTGGGTGTTAAGAAATGGGAGTGCGAAGTGGTTAGTAACCACAACGTTGCAACATTTATCAAAGAATTTGTTGTGAAACTTCCTGAAGGCGAAACTCTAAACTTCCGTGCTGGTGGATATATCCAAATCGACGTGCCTACCTACGATGTGGACTTCTCGAAGGATATTGATATTGAAGAACAATATCGTGCTGACTGGGATAGTATGAAAATCTGGGATCTTAAGGCTGTCAATAAAGAGGAAACATTCCGTGCGTACTCGATGGCTAACCACCCTGCTGAAGGTAATATCGTGATGCTTAATATCCGTATCGCTACTCCTCCGTGGGATAGAGCTGCTGGTACTTTCCAAAACGTTGCGCCAGGGGTATGCTCTAGCTATATCTTCTCTCGCAAACCAGGCGACAAGGTAACTATCTCGGGCCCTTACGGTGAATTCTTTATGAAGGAAACTCAGAATGAAAAGATGTTTATCGGTGGTGGTGCTGGTATGGCTCCTATGCGCTCGCATATCTTCGACCTATTCCTTACCAAGAAATGGGACAAGAAGGCAACATTCTGGTACGGCGCACGTTCGCTACGTGAGATGTTCTACAAAGAAGACTACGACCATATCGCAGAAAACTTCCCTAACTTCAACTACACTGTTGCACTTAGTGATGCGCTTCCTGAAGATAACTGGACTGGTAAGACTGGCTTTATTCACCAAGTAATCTATGATGAATACCTCAAGAACCACCCTGCTCCAGAAGATATTGAGTACTACCTATGTGGACCTCCTATGATGATCGATGCTGTGGTTAATATGCTTGACTCACTAGGTGTGCCAGCTGAAAATATTATGTACGATAACTTCGGTAGCTAAAGAAACTAAAAACAAATAAAATAATATGGGAGGGGTAGTTGCTGTAATGCGTGACTACCTTACCCAAATAGAAGTGAATGGACTATGAGTGATGAACAAATAATTGAAAATGAAGAAACTACCTCTGGCGGAGGAAAGGTTATAAAGGTTAATATCGAGGAGGAGATGAAAACAGCGTATATCGACTACTCGATGTCCGTGATTGTATCTCGTGCCCTGCCTGACGTAAGGGACGGTATGAAGCCTGTACACCGTAGAATCCTCTATGGTATGGCTAATGAATTGGGTCTATACTCAGATAAACCTTTCAAAAAGTCTGCACGTATTGTGGGGGATGTGATGGGTAAATTCCACCCGCACGGCGATAGCTCGGTTTATGACGCTATGGTGCGTATGGCGCAGGAATGGAGTATGAGATACCAACTGGTCGATGGACAAGGTAACTTCGGCTCGGTGGATGGTGATAGCCCTGCGGCTATGCGTTACACCGAAGCCAGAATGAAGAAAATTACCGACGAGGTAATGGCCGATATTGACAAAGAAACAGTCGACTACTCGCTGAACTTCGATGACTCGATTGAAGAGCCTACGGTGCTCCCGACTCGTATCCCATTGTTGCTTGTTAATGGTGCTAGCGGTATTGCCGTTGGTATGGCTACTAATATGCCACCGCATAACCTAACTGATACTATCTCAGCGGTTAATGCCTATATTGATAACCCAGATATTGAAATCGACGAGCTTATTCCTATTATCAAGGCTCCTGACTTCCCTACTGGTGGTATTATCTATGGGTATGAGGGTGTTAAGGATGCTTATCGTACAGGTAGAGGGCGTGTGGTGATGCGTGCCAAGACTGAAATTGAACACACCGCCTCGGGCAGAGAGTGTATCATTGTCAAGGAAATCCCGTATATGGTCAACAAGGCGGAGATGATCTCCAAAATTGGGGAGATGATTAACGAAAAGAGAATCGAAGGTATCTCCTATATCAATGACGAGAGTGATAGACGTGGTATGCGTATCGTGATTATCCTTAAACAAGATGCTATTGCTAGCGTTGTGCTTAACAACCTATACAAACATAGTGCTATGCAGAGTTCATTCTCTGTAAATAATATCGCACTTGTGGATGGCCGCCCAAGAGCACTAAACCTAAAACAACTTATCAAGTACTTTGTGCGCCACCGCCACGATGTGGTATATCGTCGTACACAGTTCGAGTTGCGCAAGGCCGAAGAACGTGCCCATATCCTACAAGGACTCCTTATTGCACAAGATAATATCGACGAAGTTATCGCTATTATCCGTGCCGCTGCAAATACTGAGGCTGCAAAAAATGCGCTTCAAGAACGCTTCGGCTTCTCGGATGTGCAAGTGACTGCTATTGTTGAGATGCGTCTACGTGCCCTAACTGGTCTGGAACGCACCAAACTTCAAGCAGAATTTGATGAGCTTCAACTACGCATTGCTCACTACAAAGAACTACTCAGCAATGAGGCTATGCGCTATCAACTCATTAAGGATGAACTAATCGAAATCCAAGAAAAGTATGGCGATGAGCGTCGTAGCGAGATTGTACTTAGCTCGGCTGAGTTCAACCCAGAGGATTTTTATGCTGACGAAGAGGTGGTTATCACCATTTCGCATATGGGATATATTAAACGTACTCCACTTTCAGAATACCGCATCCAAAGTCGTGGTGGCGTAGGCTCGAAAGGCTCTGCTACACGTGACGAGGACTTTATCGAACACCTGTACGTTGCAACTATGCACAACACTATGATGTTCTTTACTGAAAAGGGACGCTGCTACTGGTTGAAAGTTTACGAGATTCCAGAGGGTAGCAAAACTAGCAAGGGTCGTGCAATCCAAAACGTGATTCAGATTGAACCTAGCGATAAGGTCAGAGCATATATCAATGTTAAGAAACTCACTGATTCGGAGTATATCAATAATAACTATATTATAATGTGTACTCGTGAGGGACTTATCAAAAAGACTAAGCTAGAGGCATACTCTCGCCCAAGGGTTAATGGCGTTAATGCAATTAGCTTCCGTGAGGGTGACGAGCTTATCGAAGCACGCCTAACTAGCGGAAACTCGGAGGTTGTGCTGGCTTCAAGAAATGGTAAGTCGGTTCGCTTCAATGAGAGCGCAACACGTGCTATTGGTCGTACAGCAAGCGGCGTGAAGGGTATGAACCTTGACGTGGATGATGTAATTGTTGGTATGCTGACCGTTGAGCCACAGAGTGGTAAGGATGTCTTTGTTGTGACCGAAAATGGTATGGGTAAACGTACCGATATTGAGGAGTATAGACTGCAAAGTCGTGGCGGTAAGGGTGTTAAAGCACTCAACGTTACCGAAAAGACTGGCAAGCTGGTATCTATTCAACTCGTAAGCGACGATGATGACCTAATAATCATTAACCGTTCTGGTATCACTATCCGTACACGTGTCAGCGAGATTCGCCAAACAGGTCGTGCTACTCAAGGCGTAAGAGTTATTAACCTTAAGGGTGATGATAGCATTGCCTCGGTAATTGCTGTGCCTCGTAGCGAAGAAGAGGAAGAGGTGGTTGCAGTTGGGGATGTTCAACAAACTCAAGAGAATACAACTGAAATAGAATAACTATAAAACACACTTAAAAAATAAAAAAAAAGATGAAAAAATTCTTAGTAGTTGCCCTAATGGCTTCACTTTCACTAGTGAGCGTGGCACAAAAAAACACAGCAGCTCTTGAGAAAAAACTCGCAAAGAGCGACCTTACTATTGCTGATGAAAAGAAGGCTCAAAGCCTAAGTACTTGGGTTGATAGAGCTGACCTACTTATCGAAGCTGGTACGGTTTATTCTTCTACGCTTATCTCTGATATGCCAATCGCTACTTTTACTGCACTTGGTGAGCCTAGCGAAATCGAAGAGGTGCAGGTCTCTAGCTCGCAACTTAGTAAATATATCTACGAAGCAGTTGATGTATATGTTGACGAAACTGGTATGATTTCTCTATGGGACGTTAAGAAAGAACTTGTGCCAGATGCACTTGTTGAATCTTACAATGCACTTGTAAAGGGTAAAGAGGTTGATGCAGCAGGCTTTGCAAAGAGCAGTAAAGTTGAGACCTCGGTAGCAGACCTATCTGCTGAGTTTAATACTATTGGTCGTACACAATATCTATTGGGTAACCATAAAGTTGGTGGCAAAAACTTCCAATACGCATTCAGAACAAAAGACCTAAGAGGCGAAGTTGATCCAATGGCACTCTATTTTGCTGGTATTTGCTACTTCGAGGGTGGTGACTATGCACAGGCTGAAAAGATCTTCTCTGAGATGAATGCACTTGGTGCTAACGAAGATGGTCTGACTCAGTACTACCTTGCTTGTAGCCTAGAGGAACAAGGAAGAGTTGCAGAAGCTATCGTTATCTATGAAGAAGCTTTTGCTATGTATCCTTCAAATTCTCATATTATGGGTGGTCTTATCAATGCTTATATCGCTTCGAACGAAAGCCCTGAAAAACTTATCTCGCTTATTGAAAAAGCACAGTCGCTTGACCCAAAAAACATCTCACTATACCTTGTAGAGTCTCAAATCTGGGATAAAATTGGTGATCGTGAGGAGGCTTACAGCGCACTTGACGATGCCCTAGCTATTGAACCAAATAACTCGGATGCTCACTTCAACTATGCGGTATTTATGATTATCGAATCGGATGCCTTGGTTGATGAAGCTGCAAAGGTTGACTTCAATGATACTGAAACCTACGATGCACTTATGGCAAGAGTCGAAGAACTTCGTATTAATAGTATCGTTAAGTTAGAAACTTGTTATCAAATCAACCCTGAAAACCAAAACGTTATTACTCTACTTCGTCAGATGTATTTTGTTTGCCGTGACTATGACAATGGTTCGTACCAAGCAAAATATGACGAATTTAATGCACAATACCCAGCTCAATAATTATTGAAAAGGTAAATAAGCACTTTTAAAGACAGAGTGGGGCGGGCACGAATGTTGTTCGCTCTGCTCTTTTTCAAGATAAATTTTTTAGATGCAGCAGGAACGAGAGATTATTGAGGATATTACCTCACGTGGCTATGAGTATGGCTTTACTACCGACATCGAGACCGAAACCATTGGTAAGGGACTCTGTGAGGATACTATTGCACTTATCTCTGCCAAAAAAGGGGAACCAGAGTGGATGCTCGAATTTAGGCTTAAGGCCTTTGAGTATTGGAAAACACTCGAAATGCCACAGTGGGCGCACCTTAAAATTCCACCTATTGATTTTAACGAAATAATTTATTATGCTGAACCAAAACAGCGTAAGGAATTTGTCGAGGGTGTTGACGAAATTGACCCTAAGCTAAAGGAAACTTTCGATAAGTTGGGCGTACCGCTCACAGAGCAGAAGATGCTCAGTGGTTATGCCGTTGATGCGGTGGTAGACTCCGTGTCGGTAAAGACTACCTTTAAAAAGGAACTTAGCGAAAAGGGGATTATCTTTTGCTCATTTTCTGAGGCTGTCAGGGATTACCCTGAGTTGGTGCGTAAGTACGTTGGAAGTGTTGTGCCACATACTGATAACTACTTTGCTGCGCTCAATTCGGCTGTCTTTTCGGATGGCTCGTTCTGCTATATCCCAAAGGGGGTGAGGTGTCCGATGGAGCTATCTACCTATTTTAGGATTAATGCTGCTGGAACGGGGCAGTTCGAACGCACGCTGATTGTTGCAGACAAGGGGGCTTATGTTAGCTATTTGGAGGGGTGTACTGCTCCTGCAAGAGATGAGAATCAACTCCACGCTGCAATCGTCGAAATTATTGTCGAAGAGGATGCCGAGGTAAAATACTCAACGGTTCAGAACTGGTATGCTGGTGATGAGAATGGTGTGGGTGGTGTCTATAACTTTGTGACCAAGAGGGGGTTGTGTCGTGGCGATAGGGCAAAACTTAGTTGGACTCAGGTCGAGACTGGTTCGGCACTAACGTGGAAGTATCCATCTTGTATATTGAAGGGTAAGCAGAGCGTTGGGGAGTTCTATTCGGTGGCTTTGACCAGAGGTTATCAGATGGCTGATACGGGTACTAAGATGATTCACTTGGGTGAGGGTAGCCGTAGCAGAATCGTGAGCAAGGGTATCTCTGCCGCACACTCCGAGAACTCGTACCGTGGGTTGGTAAAGGTGCATAAACGTGCCACTGGGTCGAGAAACTATTCGCAGTGCGACTCGCTGTTAATTGGTACAAAGTGTGGTGCGCATACCTTCCCTTATATCGAGTGCGAGAATAGCGAGAGTGTGATTGAGCACGAGGCTTCGACCTCTAAAATTGCTGAAAATCAGTTGTTTTATTGCTCTCAGAGGGGTATTAGCCAAGAGGATGCTGTGGGGTTAATCGTGGCTGGCTATGCTAAGGAAGTGTTGCAGAACTTGCCTATGGAATTTGCCGTAGAGGCGCAGAAATTATTGTCACTCTCACTGGAGGGAAGTATTGGATAAAGATATGTTAGAGATTAAAAATTTGTGTGCTCGTGTGGAGCACAAGGAGATATTAAAGGGGCTTAACTTGAGTGTTAAGGCTGGTGAAACTCACGCTATTATGGGCCCAAATGGAGCGGGTAAATCTACTCTGGCTTCGGTATTGGCTGGTAGCGAAAGATTTCAGATTACTGATGGGCAGGTTACTTTCAGAGGTAAAAACCTATTGGAACTTGCCATCGAAGAGCGTGCTGCCGAGGGGTTGTTCCTTGGTTTTCAGTACCCTGTGGAGATTCCAGGGGTTTCGATGGCTTCGTTTTTGAGGCTTGCGCTCAATTCTCAGCGTAAGTATAGGGGTGAAGAACCTCTTTCGGCTGCAAAGTTCTTAAAACTAATGCGCCAAAAGGCTCAGGTTGTGGAACTTAGCGATAAGCTGCTGAACCGCCCAGTAAATGATGGCTTCTCGGGTGGAGAGAAAAAAAGAAACGAGATTTTCCAAATGGCTGTACTAGAGCCTATGCTCTCTGTGTTGGATGAAACTGATAGTGGACTGGATATTGATGCGCTAAGGGTTGTTGCAACGGGTGTGGAAAAGCTCAAAACTCCTGATAATGCTACTGTTGTGATTACGCACTACCAACGCCTGCTGGACTATATCGTGCCTGACTTTGTGCACGTGCTCTATGATGGGCGTATTATCCATACTGGTGGTAAGGAACTTGCCCTTGAGTTAGAAGAGAGAGGTTATGACTGGCTAATCGAAAAGTACAATGAAAAATAGTCGTAGTTTACATATTGAGCGAGAGCAGAATCACTTTGAGGTACTCTGTGGGGGTGAGCTAAAGATTCGTGTAGACAGGGATGCTACTTGCGAGGTTATTGTGTTGGGTGAGGCGAGTGTCGAGGTGGAGTTAGTTGGACAGGGTGCTGAGTGTAAGGTCTATGGGCTGGTTGTAGCTGCTGGCAGTGAGGATGTTAAGATAAATAGCACCGTAAGGCATATTGCTGAAAATTGTAAGAGTCATCAGATTTTTAGGGCTGTGGCTACTGATAATGCGGTGGTGCACTTTGGCGGTATGATATATGTTGAGAAGGGGGCAGAGGGTAGCGTTGCGCTACAACAGAGTGATAATATAGTGCTAAGCGATGGGGCAAAGGTGCTAACTGACCCTCAAATGGAGATATATGCCGAGGATGTACAGTGTAACCACGGTGCAACAGTGGGTAGGCGTGATGAGTTGGCTCTGTTTTATATGCGCCAGCGTGGAATGTGCGAAAAGGATGCTATGGCACTCCTCTTGGAGAGCTTCTGTTATGCTATTGTGGAGGTGGGGCATCAGAGTAGCGAGATAGATGAGTATATTAAAAGAGGTATAGAAAAGTTATGAAAAGAAGAGTTCAGAGTGCAAGAGAGGATTTCCCGATAATCACCACTACAAAGGTCTATGGTAAGCCTTTGTGCTACTTGGATAGTGCCGCAACGGCGCAGAAACCAAGGCGTGTGATTAGCTCGGTGGAGATGCTGCACAGTACGCTGAATGCTAATATACACCGTGGGGTGCACTATCTTGCTGAGCAGACCACAGAGCTATATGAGGGTGCTAGGGAGAGGGTGCGTAATTTTATTGGTGCAGACTCCGTTAGGGAGGTTATCTTTACTTCGGGGGCGACGGCTGGGCTAAACTTAGTGGCGCAATCGGTGTGTGAGATGGTGCTCCGAGGAGGTGATAATGTGGTGGTGAGCCAGATGGAACACCACAGTAATATTGTGCCGTGGCAGCTCTCTGCTGCAAGGTGTGGTGCTGAGTTGCACTCTATCGAGGTGACGAGTGAGGGGCTGTTGGGTGATTACTCAAAGGTGATTAATGAGCGCACTAAGGTGGTAGCAATAACTCAAGCTTCGAATGTGCTGGGGACTAAGCCTGAGCTAAAGAGCCTTATAGAAAAGGCGCATAGCGTTGGGGCACTTGTGGTGGTGGATGGATGTCAAGGAGTTGTGCACGGCGGGGTGAATGTCAAGGAGTTGGGATGTGACTTCTATGCCTTTTCGGGGCATAAGCTCTATGCTCCAACGGGTATTGGAGTCTTGTGGGGTAGAGAGGAACTATTGGAAAAGATGCCGCCATATATGGGGGGTGGGGATATGATAAGTAGCGTGTCGCTCACAAATGGCTCTACTTGGGCGCAGCTGCCGCTGAAGTTTGAGGCTGGTACGCAAAACTATATCGGTGCGATTGCCCTTGGTGAGGCTATTGAGTATCTCGGGGAGTTTGAACAAAGTGAGATTGAGCACTATGAGATGGGGCTGTATAGGGAATTTGTGGTGGAACTTAAAAAAAATATCGAGGGTGTAACAATATTTGGGGATGTGGAGCATAAAGCACCAGTTTGTAGCTTTGAGATTGAGGGTGTGGCGAGCTTCGACCTTGCCTCTATTGTCGATAAACTAGGCGTGGCAATGCGTAGCGGACAGCTCTGTGCCGAACCGCTGCTTGAAAGGTGTGGGGTCAGAACACTCTGCCGTGCATCGTGGGGGATATATAATAATGCCCAAGATAATGCCCAAGCAATCGAAGCTATCCAAAAGGCTGTTAAAATGCTAAGACGCTAACACAAAAATATCACAAAAAATGTTTATAGTAATTGAAGGGCTCGATGGAGCAGGTAAATCAACCCAAGTTACAGAACTAATAAAATGGTTCGAGGTGGAACAAGGCAGAAGTGTGAAATTTTTGCACTTCCCACGCTTCGATGCGCCAATTTATGGCGAACTTATTGCGAAGTTCCTAAGGGGCGAACTCGGTGAAAATGATAGCGTTAACCCATACCTCGTGGCACTTCTTTATGCTGGCGATAGAGCCGAAGCTGCCCCTATGATTCGAGAGTGGGTAGAGAGTAACCAAGTGGTTATACTCGATAGGTATGTGCTCAGCAATGTGGCTTATCAATGCGCTAAACTCTCGGATAAAGAGAGTAAAGCAACTTTGAAAGAGTGGATTCTTGATCTCGAATTTGTAAAGAATAATATCCCAAAACCAGACCTAAATATCTTCCTCAGCGTACCATTTGACTTTACTAAAAGCAAGCTAGAGGAGAATAGGGAAGGTAGTGATAGAGATTACTTGCAAGGAAAAAAGGATATTCACGAAGCCTCGCTAAGTTTTCAAGAGAGGGTCAGGGAGGTCTATATGGAGCATAGCGATGAAAAATATTTTATAGTAGATTGTGCAACCCAGCACAAGATGCTGCCAATCGAAGAAATATCTAAGAAAATTCAAAAACTAGTACTCCAATGTCAAGAACTCTAAGACTAGCGCACCTGCTTGTTGGCGCACTATTTATCTTCTCGGGCTTTGCAAAGGGAGTGAATCCATTTGGGCTTTCGGTGCAGTTTGGGGAGTATTTTTCGGCTATGGGGTTAGAGTTTCTGATGCCATACGCAACTATTTGTGCGGTGCTGCTGCCAACGGTCGAGATGACCCTAGGGGTGATGCTCACTCTTGGCGTATTTCGTAGAGTGACAGCGTGGACTGTACTACTCTTTATGAGCTTCTTTACGCTGCTGACGCTATGGATTGCTGTTGAAAATCCTGTGCAGGACTGTGGATGTTTCGGCGATTTGCTGAAAATATCGAATTGGGCTACATTCTACAAAAATCTATGCTTTATGGTGCCTACCATCTATCTGTTTATGTACAGGAAACAGGGCGTGAGTTGCTGGGGGTGGCGCACGGTGGTGGTTAGTGCAATAGTGTGCGGAATGTTGCCACTCTATTGCTACAATAACCTGCCGCTGTTGGATGGCACTGCCTTTAAGGTGGGGACTAATGTGTGGGAGGCAATGAATGATGGTGTGCCAGATAAGACCCAAACGCTCTTAGAGTATCGCAATATTGAGAGTGGGGAGATACGTGAATTTAAGCTTACGGACAAGGAGTGGCAAGATGCCTCGAAGTGGGAGTTTGTAGAGAGCGTGACCGAAGTATTGGTCAAGGGTAAGCAGCCCACCATATCCCAACTTCCGATGATTGATGAGAGGGGAGTAGATCGGGCGCAAGAACTGCTTAGTGATTTTAGGGGTGAGATGCTTTTGATAGTGTCGCCAAACCCAGCCCGTCAGAGTATGGAGATAGCTCAGCTTGTAATGTCACGTGGCTCACGAAGGGTTGTTTTGTTGCACTCTTCGCTTCAAGGGGTTATGATACCAGATTTAGAGGTCTACACCACTGATATGACAACTATTAAGGCAATGGTGCAGAGCTATAAGGGTGGCGTACTGTTGCTAAGAGATGGCGTGATAGTGGAAAAGAAGGTTCTGTAGTCTGTAGTGGACTTCTAAAATCTGTAATTCGCTCGTAACGAGAAGCTAAAGGGCAATCCATAGTAATAACGTGAGTCTTGCGGAGTAAGCACTGTGCCATCCCTAAAGAATCGATCACTCTGATAACCATACCTAAGATGCTCGCTGTTTAAGATATTCGAAAGCGTACAATAAATGCCAAAAGAATCACCATTGCCGAAGTATTTGGTATATCCACCAAAGAGATCTAGCGAAATCCCCGAGGGAAGCTCCTCTTGGGTATATGGTATAGTACTCGATGAGTCGAGGTAGTCTAGTACTCTGGTAGTATAACGCAATGGAGAGAGAGTCTCATAGCCACCACTATAATACACCCCCGAAAGCCTTACCATCCAGCCATAGGGCTGATAGCTAAGCGAAAGAGCAGCAATATTCTCTGGCGCACCACCTATATGAAAATCATCGAAGTGCACACTCTCATCATCTACTAATACCACCCCCGTACTCTGCTCATAAGCTCTACCCGTTGGGTTCGACACATAGCGGTTGCTTTGCAGTATGGCAGCACCCTTTACCCATAAATCACCCACGACGTTCACCTCCACTGAGGCTTCAATACCTGCTCTGAGCGTACTTATATCACGCAGCGAGTAGTTCACATAGCTATAGAGCATATCGTCGTACATATCACGCACCCACGAATCGTTTATTTGGTAGTAGGAGTATAGTGAACCGCTAAGCCTTAGCCGCTCGCCCAGATACTCCACCGAGAAGGCAGCCCCCAACATATCACTACCCACAATCCCTGGGGTCAGGGCATTACGATACTCTTCACTCACGTATAGCTGCGAGGTGGACGGGGCACTATGTTCAAGTGATAATTCCAGATCAAGGTGGCAATTCACGCTAGGTGAATAGTGCGCCTCAATCCGTGCCATCCACTCTGCAAAACACACCATCGAGGAGAGCCCATAGGACTCTGCACCCGAAAAGTTCTCTTTCTCGTAGTATCCATTTCTTTGGGAAGTGAGCATCGCTAAGTCCCCAGCAAAATTTATCGAAAAATCTCCACACAAGAGAAGGTATGCACCGCTGAGTTTGGCTTTATAGTTCGCAATGGAGTAGTTATAGCCAAAGGTATCACCTCTGGTGGCGTGGGCATTGGGGTTGAGCATATTATTTTGGGTAACGTCCTTCAGATCGCTATCTTGCTCTAGGTAGGTATCAATATCGAGCCAGTAGTCTGCTCCCAGAAGCTCTCCCACACGCTTAAAGTTATGCTGTTGTTCCATTGCGAGAGTTACACCGACAGAGAATTTATCGTTATGCAGAGCACTCTGTACGCTTAGAAAGAGCGGTCTTGAGACCCTCTCTTCTATCATATAGTTAGCACGCCCAGAGTTCACACTCACTAGCTCATTGAAATTAATTTGGCGAGCATTGACATCCTCTGCCCACGACTCAGTAATGGCATCGGCTGCACTCTGTGAGCTTTGGAAGGATGGCAGGTAGGCATAGTAGTCAGGCGTAGGGTTAGGTGCACCCTGCCACATCAGCGCAGAGTAGGAGCTTTCACCCGTGCGTGCGCCAAGTGCCGAGGATAATTTTAAAGCACCATTATTAAGTGAAATATCGTGATTTATGATAGCAGTTGGCTCAACGCTACGCCGCACATTGACGCTTAGCATCTCATCGCCATAGTATCCCCACGCAGGGTTATACTGCGTGCTGCCAGCGAGGCGGTATGCTTCGAGGGTTGTGGCACGATTATACGCCCTTTCGGTAGGATTAAAGAGCAGTGTGTAGTTTAGGCTTCCACCCTCACCCATATCAATATTACCTGTATGCGAAAAATCCCAACTATCACTCCAGACCCCCTCAATAGAGTGCGACCGCCCAAACTTCCTATCAACACTCACCCCTGCCACATAGCGTGCACTATCACTGTAGTTAAAGTTATAGCCCCCACCAATACTATAGCTATAGGTCTTGGAAGATGCCCCTAGCGAGAGGTATCCACCACTTCTGGCATCACGTGCATTATAGAAAATCTGACGCTCCCAAGTGCTATTAAGACTATAGGCAGCACTACGGTAGTATGAACCCAGTGCACTGTAGGGTGTAGTTCTATCACCAAGGGAGTTTAGCTCCACTCCATTAACAAAGGTGCTCTGTGAAGTATATGGCAGTGCCCTACTATTATACCTCAGGAATGAAAACAAAAAGCTAGTGCTCTCCTCTAGAAAACTAGTGTAAGCATCAACCCTTGGGGCACGTTCCTCTATCCACTCTTCATCCTGCGCCTGTGCGCTAGTAGTTATACCAACTAGAGTAATTAACGTAAAAAAAGCCCTGAGAACACGAGGAATCATTGCTCCCTCCTATAGAATCAACATTGCATCGCCATAAGTGCCAAAGCGATAGCCCTCTTCTCTGGCAAGGTCATATAGCTCCATAGTTTGGTGATACCCAATAAACGAAGATACCATCATCAGCTGAGTGGTGTATGGCAAATGGAAGTTAGTAACCAGCGCATCTGGAATCGAGAACTCATAAGGTGGGAAGATAAACTTATTTGTCCACCCGTCAAATGGTTTAAGCTCCGAGCTTGCAGAAACAGAGCTTTCTACGGCACGAATTACAGTTGTGCCAATGGCGCATACCTTTGAGCCACGTGCCTTAGTGTCATTGACCAGTTTGGCGGTAGCCTCTGGGATAATCACCTTTTCGGAGTCCATTTTGTGTTTAGTAAGGTCTTCGACATCTACCGAGCGGAAGGAGCCTAGTCCAACGTGCAGGGTTAGTTCACCGATGTTTATACCCTTTATCTCTAGTCGTTTAAGCAGGTGTTTCGAGAAGTGCAGCCCAGCCGTAGGTGCAGCAACAGCACCCTCTTCTTTGGCATAGATGGTTTGGTAGCGTTCCTCGTCGATTGGTTCTGGAGTAGGGCGAATCCAGCGAGGGATAGGAATTTGACCAAGGTTATGCAGTTCCTTGCGGAACTCCTCGTAGCTGCCATCAAATAGAAAGCGAAGGGTTCTACCACGTGAGGTGGTATTGTCTATAACTTCGGCAACCATAGCATCGTCAGGGCCAAAGTATAGTTTATTACCGATACGGATTTTGCGTGCAGGCTCAACAATAACGTCCCATAGGCGCATATCTGCGTTGAGTTCTCTGAGTAGGAATACTTCTATTTCAGCCCCTGTTTTCTCTTTGTTACCGTAGAGTTGGGCAGGGAAGACTTTAGTATTATTAAACAACATTGTATCACCATCTTTAAAGTACGTCAAGAGGTCTTTAAATATCTTATGTTCAACCTTTTTGGTGCGTCTATCGTAGACCATTAGGCGTGATTCGTCACGTTGGTCGGCAGGATATTTGGCTAGCATATCGAGGTTAAATTCGTACTTGTAGTTTGATAATTTCATAGTTGCGTTATTTTTTAAGTAGGTGTATCAAGAGTAATACGCAAAAGTCATACATAATGTTTCATTTAGCGGAATAATTTGTATTATAGCAGACTAAAATACAAGCTCAAACTAAAGCAATACAATAGTGCTCTAGCTTTGGGGGTTTGGAAAAAAATCTTCGATTTTTTTGTTTGTCGTTCCTCCAAACCCCCCAAAGACTTTTTATTGGAGTTTGTGCTAGCTTTCGGTTGTACAACCGAAAGATTTTTGTCTTTTGATTTTTAGGCAAGGCATTCGCCTTGCTCACTGCTCTAGCGGACTGATTCCATCGTTCTTTTGTGAACAAAAGAACCAAAAAACTTTAATTACTTAGTTCGTAATACTACAAGCTCAAACTAAAGCAATACACCAGAGCAATAGCTTTGAGGTCTTGGAGCATTGAAAAAAATCGAAAAAAAATTTCTGCTCACCACCCAAATTTACTACCTTTGTTCCCTATTTATACCTCAAATGAAATGAACAAATTCTTTTACATACTACTACTCATATCTACTTGCTACAGTTGTGGCTCGCAGACTTCACACAATAAACCCACAGAGCTAGACACCCTCTACTCACCTCGCTACGCATCTCACTTTATGATACTTAGCAAGGGTGATAGCGTAATACTAAGGGTCAAAAACCCGTGGCAGGGAGCAAAGAATATTGAGTATGACTACTCTTTCGAAAGCACCCCAAAGAGGGTTATTACAATGTCAACTTCTCATAGCGCAATGTTAGATGCGGTGGACTCAAAGGGTGCTATTGTGGGGGTATCCTCACCTCAGTTCCACTGGGATGGGGAGCTAAGAGAGCTTCCTGACGTTGGTTATGACTCGGGGCTAAACTATGAAACCATTGTGGGTCTACACAGCGACGCTTACTTCACCTACGAGCTATCGGGCGAGAACTCAGCCTCGGCGCAGAAGCTCTCTAGCCTTGGGGTCAATGTGATATATATTGCTGATTACCTTGAAGATGCACCCCTTGCTAAGGCGGAATGGCTGGTTGCATTTGGTGCGGTTATGGGCAAGTTAGAGGGTAGTGTAGAGCAATTTAGTGCCATCGAGAGTAGGTATAATACCACTAAGGCTACTATTAAAGAGTACCTCGAAGAGAGCCAGCAGCCTGCCCCACGTGTGATGCTCAACTCACCATACAAGGATGTATGGTATATGCCTGGGGATAGTTCCTATATGGTGGAGATGTTGCGAGATGCTGGCGCACACTATGTTGGAGAGGGCGTGGGGGATAATGTATCACGAGCCGTGTCGATGGAGAGTGCCTATGCTATGTTGCAGAGTGCCGATGTGTGGATAAATCTAGCAGCCGATATTGCCACTCTCAATGATGTAAAGAGAATAAATAACCTGATGCAAAGGGTGGATATTCCTATCTACAATAACACTCTAAGGAGTAATCCTTCGGGGGGGAGTGATTTTTGGGAGAGCGGCGTACTTAGGTGTGATATGGTGCTACTAGACCTTGCTACCATCTTCTTTCCAGCTCTACCGCTCAATCACGAACTATACTACTATAAAAAAGTGCTATGAGATTGCGTTTCTTGATACTATTTTTACTGGTCATAGTGCTATTCTTTGGTGATTTGGCACTCGGTTCACTCGATATTGATGTATTGGGGGTGATATTTGGTGGGGATAGTGATGCAACCTCTCGGACTCTGCTACTCAACTACCGCTTGCCAAAGGCAATAGTGGCGGTGCTGTCGGGTGTGGCACTATCGCTGAGTGGACTCACTATGCAGACCATTTTCCGCAACCCTCTGGCAGGGCCCTATATCCTTGGGGTAAGCTCTGGTGCGAGCCTCGGTGTAGCAATCTTTTTGCTAGGGATGCCACTGCTGGGCGTGACCATTGCAGCTGATATTGGTATAGCACTCTCGGCATTTGTGGGTGCAGCAGCGGTGATGCTAGTTGTCTTGGCACTTTCGGTGCGCCTGCGTGATGTAATGACAGTCCTGATTCTAGGGATGATGATAAGTTCAGCAACGGTTGCCTTTGTCGATGTGTTGCAGTACTTCTCGGCAGATAGCGCACTTAAGGGTTTTGTACTCTGGGCAATGGGCTCTTTGGGAGGGGTTTCCTACGCTCAGATATTAATTATAACTATTGCCGTACTTCTGGGATTGTCGCTTATAATCAAGAATATACGTGGACTTGATGCACTGTTGCTGGGCGAAAACTACGCCCACACCCTTGGCATCAATATGCGTAGAGTACGCCTCGAACTATTTATTGCCACCTCGCTGCTAGCAGGTGGTATTACCGCCTACTGCGGGCCCATTGCCTTTATTGGTATAGCCACGCCGCATATAGCCAGAATGCTCTATAGAACCTCTGCCCACCGTCCGCTGATACTCTCTTCAGCACTACTTGGGGCAGCGGTAATGCTCCTTTGTGATATTGTAGCCTCGATGCCATACAGCGACACCACACTACCTATTAATACTATTACTTCGCTCTTTGGGATACCAGTGGTTGTGATGATAGTTGTGCGCTCGAAGCGTGGCAAAATAATGTAATAAAATGGAATTAAAAATAAATAACTTAACTATTGGCTATAGGGCTAATGCACCGCTGCACTGCAATATAAATTATAGTGCACAGAGTGGCGAGGCTATTGCGCTAATCGGTAGCAATGGTACGGGAAAGAGTACGCTGCTTAGAACCATTGCATCGCTACTAAAACCCCTTAGTGGCGAGGTATTGCTTGATGGTCAGAGGATTCACACTATTCACCCTGCAAGGCGAGCAAAGTTATTGAGCTATGTTTCGACCGAGCCGATAGGGGGTGCTTATACCACGGTGCGTCAGGTGGTGGAGCTGGGTAGAATCCCTTATAGCACTTGGGCAGGTAAGCTATCTATGGAAGATAGAGCTATTGTGGAGGATGCGCTACGAAGAACCGATACAGAGGAGTTTGCAGAGCGCAGGATAGATACCCTCAGCGATGGTCAACGCCAAAGGGTGCTGATTGCTAGAGCTTTGGCGCAGTCTACACCTTTGATAGTACTCGATGAACCCACAGCATTTCTAGACCCCGAAAACCGCCTAAAGGTAATTAAGCTATTGGGTGAACTCTCTAGTGTGGGCAATAAGATTGTGATATACTCTACCCACGAGGTGGAGATAGCCAGAGAATGCAGCTCTGCAATTTGGCAGCTGTAGGCTACAAACCTTACACCCTAAGAATCTTGAGGGGACTTCTAAAAACTGACCCCCCAAAAAAAATAAAGAGTAGAATAATAATTAAATAAAATGGACAGATAATTACAGGTTTTGCACGCTTTTGGGCGATATTTTGGTTACTTTTTCACCTTTTTATGGTCAAATAGCGAGGCTATTAGACCATAAATGCGGCAAAAAATTAACTCAAAATCTCATCCCAAAATCATACAAATCAGTTTTTAGAAGTCCCCTTTCCAACTCCGCACCACTCACTCCTCGAACTACAGCATCGCCAATACCCTGCAAAAAAACCATCCTCAACTGCCCACCAACACGCTTCTTATCTCCCCACATAACTCGCACCATATCTGCCCCACTCACACCCTCTGGCAACTCACTCAACAAACCCCTCACTCTTACCCGATGCTCAATCCTATCCGCCACTGCTGAATCCAACAACCCTAACGCCACACTCATCCGACCCATCAACACCAAACCCAAAGCTACCGCCTGACCGTGCGCAATCCGCCCCTCTGTCAAAGCCTCCACAGCGTGAGCAAAAGTATGCCCCAAATTCAAAATATGCCGCACTCCCCTATCACGTAAATCCTGCTCCACAATACGAAGCTTATACTCCACACAACTCCTCACCGAAGACTCATCACCTGCGAGTTCCTTACCCATCAACAACTCATACTTAAGAAGTTCGCCCCAAGCAGCCCTATGCTCTCCCTCGGGCAGAGTGCTCAAAAACCCTCCATCTACTATAACAAACTCAGGCGTAGAGAATGTACCCAAAATATTTTTATAGCCACCCACATTCACCCCATTTTTACCCCCAATAGCGGCATCAATCTGCCCCAATAAAGTAGTAGGGATAAAGCCAAATGGCATCCCCCTCATAAAGGTAGTACCCAGAAAACCAGTCATATCACTCACTATTCCACCGCCAACACCAACAAGCAGCGTCGCTCTATCAGCCCCCATTCTCAACAATTCGCAACAGAGTCGTTGATACTCCCCCACCCCCTTATGCTGCTCGCCTATGCCCATCAACAAGACCTCCTTACCCTCAAAAAAGCCTCCCCAACTTCGCAATAGATTACCATCAGTTATATAGATAGTGCGCCTGCCTCTCGCTAGAGCATCAAGCAGCACACCTGCCACACCAAAGTGCACATATTTCACGCTACTACTATTCATTTATAAATTCACACAGAGCAGGAATTAGCCCTTCGCTAAGTGGCAGATTTGGAGTACTATAGACAAGCATTTGGTTATCTCGCTCCATAGTTGCGCATCGTTTCAGAATGTGATTCATCTCCCCTATAAACAAAAGCTTAGAGTCTCTATTTGCCCTATGCAGCGACTCTGCATCCAGCGGTTTTAGCTGAATATCAGTAGTTCCCTGCACAATGAGCACTGGAACTTGCAACTCACTTATCAAGACACAAGGGTCAACCTCCATACTCTCAATCAGAAAGTTTTGAATCGAGGGGCGGAAAAAATTAGTAAGCATTAGCGGAACATCATCATAATATTTACCAGCCTTTAGGCTATCAATTATTGCAGAGGACACATCTCTAATATGTTCGGGTTGATTTTCGAGTTGTTCTCGCATCAAAATGTCACTAGTTCTGCCTGCACCTGCCAGCAACACTACCCTTTCAACACTCTCTTTAACATCATCGTCCACCATTGCCATTAATGCAAGCACAGCCCCCTCGCTATGTCCGACAAGGGTAATATCAACGAAATTCTCCTGTTCACTAAGATACTCCACCCACAGTGCAACATCATCGGCAAAGGTGCTCAATATAATCTCTTGCTCGGTCATACCGCTATCATAAGATGCACCAACACCACGTTTATCGTACCGTAACGAGGCTATACCCTTTTCGCACAACCCCTCGGCAACCATCTTCAGCGAATTATTAACCATAAAGCGGCTATTACCATTTCTATCAGTTGGGCCACTACCTGCAATAAGTAGTGCCACAGGGAAGCTCTCCTCGCTATCGAGCGAAGGTAGGAGCAATGAACCATAGAGATTAACCCCCTGAGGAGTCATCACGCGCACCTCCTGCTCAACGCTCTGAGCACAGAGTGTTGCAGGAATAAGTGCCAAAGCTATGGTTACCAACAAACCTTTCATATCAGAGAACTTCGCTAAACAAGGCTGGACTAAGAGCCTCACCAAATCGTTGAGTAATAGGCACTTCGCACAGCACCTTTAAGTTGTTTTGCTGGGCAATCTGCTCAAGACTCTTGCTATCCCCAAAAATCTCATACCTTTTTTCGGGCATATCGCTAGGCGAAAAGTACGCCATATTGTTGACAATGCCAGCAATCGGAATAGCCACATTTTCGTTTTTGAGCATCGAGACACCCCTAATAACATCGGCAAGAGCCAAGTCCGAAGGCGTGGTGACAATCACTGCACTAGTAATCTTAAGTTCGGCAGCCAAGGTTAGGTGAATATCGCCTGTTCCTGGGGGCATATCAAGCACCAGTGTATCAATTTCACCCCACTGGCTCTGGTGGATAAGTTGTTTAAGGGCAGTTGTAGCCATTGGGCCACGCCACACAAGTGCCTCTTCCCTAGTAACAAAATAGCCAATAGACATTACCTTAATACCCTCTGCGCTAAGCGGTGGCACCATCATATTATCAGCGAGAGCCTCAGGCATCTCACCCTCCATTCCCATAAGCTTAGGTTGCGAAGGCCCGTAAATATCGGCATCCAGAATCCCTACACTCTCGCCACGTGCCGCAAGAGAGCGTGCCAGAGCAGCCGCTACGGAGCTTTTGCCCACGCCACCTTTGCCCGATGCCACAGCAATAATTCTTTTGATTTTGGTCTCGCCTGCGTACTTAGTCTTGGGTTTATCACGCTGCGCCTCACGCACCTCGACCTCACCCATAACGCCACTATCCCTAAAGAGTTCCTCAATGGCACGTTGCATAGCCTTCTTTAGAGCACCATTCTTAAGCTCCACAACTACCCTACAAGCACCATCAGCACCCTCGATATAGCCAATAATCTTACCCTCGCTACCAAGGATTTCTTCAATTTCTTGTTTCATTATTATATTTTTATGGAACTTTAAAAACCTGTCCCCTTTATAGCTCAACCACCTCGATACCAGCCCTATGGAGCAGTTCAACACCCTCCATATCACGATACTTATCGGCATAGACAACCCTAACAATACCTGCCTGAATAATCAACTTAGCACACTCCATACACGGAGATGCCGTGATATAGAGCGTTGCCCCAAGCGAGGAGTTGCTAGATTTTGCCACCTTAGTGATAGCATTTGCCTCGGCGTGGAGCACATAGGGTTTCGTTTTACCATTGTGCTCCCACTCGCAGACATTCTCAAAACCAGATGGCGTACCATTGTACCCATCCGAAATAATCGTTTTATCCTTTACCATCAGCGCACCAACCTGCCTTCTCACACAGTAGGAGTTTCCTGCCCATACACGAGCCATCTCCATATAACGAAGGTCTAGTTCACGCTGCTTTGTAACTTCTTCTTGCGTCATCTATTTTTTATTCTTCTCAATCTGACGTTTTAGAGCTTCCGTGCACTCATCAATAGCCTGTTCGAAGCTACCAGCACGCCTCTCGGCAAATAGCTCGCCACCACCGTGCAGTCTGACATTCACAACCTTATTTCCCTTATCGTTATCTTTATCGAGGCTCATTGTCACATCGCCCGATATAATACTCTCATCAAATCGTTCAAGTTTATCAAGTTTTGCCTGCGCAAAAGCAAGAAGTTTTTGGTCTGCATCGAAGTGTACTGATTGAATTTGTAGTTTCATAATTTTTCCTTTCTTTTAAAAAAAAATTTATGGAAGCTTTTCATCTTCCTGATTTTCCCTGTCACTCCCAACCCGTGGGTGCGCCGCATTATATGCCTTCTTAAGTTCTGCAATAGTGTTGTGAGTGTATATCTGGGTCGAGGAAATGCTGCTGTGCCCCAACAGCTCCTGCACCTGATTAATCCCCACTCCATTTCTCATCAAATCCGTTGCAAAGGTGTGCCTCAGTGTGTGTGGACTACAACGTGCGCCACTCACATTACCTGTCATCTCCCTTCGAACAATCCGATAAATATCGTTGCCAACCACCTCAACCAACTCCCCCTCACTGCCCCTTTTCTCCTTCAAAAATAAGAAATTTAGAGGACTTAAACAACAAAATTCATCCCTTTTTTGCAAATATTTTAATAGCACCTCAAAAATTGCACTATTTAGCGGCACAATTCTCTGCTTGAGCCTTTTGCCTATAACGTTCAAAGTGCGCTGTGTAGTATCAAAATCACTAAGCCTAAGCCCGCAAACCTCACTTCGCCTAAGACCCGTATGATAGAGCAACATAACGATTGTGGCATCACGTGCCACACTATAAGAATCGCTCGCCTCCCACAACAAATTCTCAGTAGCAGACCTCACATCGTGCTCTTGGCGTTCGAGCAGTGCACCCATCTGGCTAGATTGCACAAAGTTAGGAAGTTGAAGCGGTTGTTTTTGCAGGTGAATCTTCGTAAAGGGATTTGAGGATAGTGCGCCCTCACGCATCAAGAAAGTGTAGAATGTTCTCAGGGAGCTAATTCTTCGATTAATGGAGCGTGGATTCTGCCCCTCTTCAACCTGCTGCATAACAAAGGCACGTGCATCGCTAAGGGTACAATCGGTATAGGACGTAGGCGAAGTGAATTGACACCACAAGGCTAGGTCGTCGCTGTATGCCCTAATAGTGTGTAGGGAGTAACCTCTCTCATATTTAAGATATTCAATAAACTTATCTTTCATATCAATTTCAAGAAACCTTTAATGCAAAAAAGGAGGACTCATAAAAAGCCCTCCCAAAGTTATGAATTTTCTTTCGAAAAAGAAAATAATTATTCAGCCGAAGTTTCTTCAACCACAGTAGCCTCCTCCACAACTGGAGCAGCTTCAGCCTTCTTAGCAGCACCAGCACGACGTGTACGTTTCTTAGGCGCAGCTTCTTTAGCCTGAGTGTAAGAAGAGAAGTCAACTAGTTCGATGATACACATTTCAGCAGCGTCACCCTTTCTAAAACCAGTCTTAAGGATACGAGTGTATCCACCTGGACGGTCAGCGATTTTAGGAGCGATTTCACGGAAAAGTTCAGTAATAGCCTCTTTACGTTTAAGGTAAGAGAATACTACACGGCGTGAGTGAGTTGTATCATTTTTACTTTTAGTCAAAAGTGGTTCCACATATTTGCGCAACTCCTTGCCCTTAGCAAGAGTAGTTTCGATACGTTTGTGGAGAATAAGCGATGAGGCCATATTAGCCAACATAGCTTTGCGGTGTGAGGACGTACGTCCCAAGTGATTTACAGTTTTACCGTGTCTCATTTTTTTATTTCTTTATTGTGGGGTCATTTTCTCAGAAGCCCCTTTAAAATAGTTACTCTTTATCTAGCTTGTATTTCGCCACGTCCATACTGAAACTAAGTCCCTTTGCAGCGAGTAGTTCGTCGAGTTCGGTGAGCGATTTTTTACCAAAGTTGCGGAATTTAAGCAGCTCTGATCTGTGGAAACGCACAAGATCACCAAGTGTTTCAACCTCAGCAGTCTTCAAGCAGTTAAGTGCTCTAACCGAAAGGTCGTGCTCAGTGAGTCTAGTTTTGAGGAGTTGACGCATATGAAGAATATCTTCGTCGAACTCTTCGTGTGTAGTTTTTTCTTCAGTTTCCAGAGTGATTTTCTCGTCTGAGAAGAGTTGAAAGTGGAAGATAAGAATCTTCGCAGCTTCTTTCAGCGCATCTTTCGGAGTGATCGAACCGTCAGTGGTGATTTCCAGAAGCAGCTTTTCGTAGTCAGTTTTTTGTTCTACGCGGAAGTCTTCTCTGGTAAATTTCACATTCTTGATTGGTGTGTGGATCGAGTCGATAGGAAGCAGGCCGATAGGTGCTTCAGCAGGAGTGTTCTCTTCAGCTGGCACATAACCTCTACCCTTTTCGATTGTAAGCTCCATCTGGAACTTAACACTCTTTTCCATACGGCAGATAACAAGCTCAGGATTAAGCACCTTGAAGCCAGTCATAAATTGTGAAAGGTGACCAGCGGTAAGTTCCGTTAGATCTTTCACATTTACAGTAACCTTTTCTGCTTCAGTGTTGCTATCTAGACGAGCAAGGCGCACTTGTTTAAGGTTAAGGATGATTTCAATCATCTCTTCCATAACTCCCTCAATAGTAGAGAATTCGTGGTCAACGCCATCAATCTTGACTGATGTAAAGGCGTAACCTTCAAGCGAACCTAGCAGGATACGACGCAACGCATTACCAATGGTAATGGCGTAACCTGGTTCAAGGGGACGAAACTCAAAGCGACCGAAAGTATCGGTACCGTCGAGCATAATCACCTTATCGGGTTTTTGGAATGCTAAAATTGCCATTTTTATCTGTATTTCTATAAAGTTGAAAAGTTTTTTTTAAAAAAATTTGAATTTACTCTTATAAAATAGTAGTGCAAAAATTAGTCCTTTACACCTCTGTCTCATTGAAAAAAGACAAAGGTGCAGGGCTAATAATTTATTTACTATTTAGAGTAAAGTTCAACGATAAGCTGTTCGTTGATATTTTCAGGAATATCGGCACGAACTGGGCTTTGGATTAGCTTACCTTCAAGCGAGGCAGCGTTATATTCAATCCAAGAGTAAGGTGAAACTGTAGAGTTTGCACACGCTTGGATAACTTCCAACGATTTAGATTTTTCTCTAACGCCAACAACGTCACCGATTTTAACACGGTACGAAGGTACGTTAAGCACACCACCATTAACCACGATGTGACGGTGGCTAACAAGTTGGCGAGCTGCTGCACGAGTTGGAGCAAGACCCATACGATACACCAAGTTATCGAGTCTGCTTTCCAAAAGGATAAGAAGGTTTTCACCTGTTACCCCACCCTTACGAGCAGCTTCTTCGAATGTGCGGCGGAATTGTTTCTCTAGCACACCGTAGATTGCTTTTGCTTTTTGTTTTTCTTTGAGCTGAACACCATATTCGCTCACTTTTTTACGTTTGCGCATTAGTCCGTGCTGTCCCGATGGATAGTTTTTACGGTCGAACGCTTTGTCTGCACCAAAGATTGCTTCACCGAAGTTACGAGCAATTTTGGTTTTTGGTCCAATATATCTTGCCATTTTTGGTTATAAATTTTTCTTTTGTTGTGAATATATGTATAATGTAAAAGTTTTTGATTATGCCGACGGCTCTAAAACAAGCCCAGAGCGCATAAATCAGACTCTACGGCGTGCTGGTGGGCGACAACCGTTGTGAGGAATTGGAGTTACGTCAATGATTTCTGTAACCTCGATACCAGCTGCATTAACTGTACGGATTGCAGATTCACGACCAGATCCAGGACCTTTTACATATACTTTCACTTTTCTTAGACCAAGGTCATAAGCAACCTTAGCGCAGTCAGCTGCCGCAGTTTGCGCAGCATAAGGAGTATTTTTCTTACTACCACGGAAGCCCATCTTACCAGCCGAGCTCCACGAAATCACTTGTCCTTGTGAGTTAGCGATAGTTACAATTACGTTATTAAAAGTTGAAGATACGTGGACTGTACCAAGTGCATCAACTTTAACAACTCTTTTTTTGGTTTGTGTTGTTTTCTTAGCCATTTTTCGCTTTTGTTAATTTTTGTTACTCTTGGTTACCTATTATTTAGTTGCTTTTTTCTTGTTAGCAACAGTTTTCTTTTTACCTTTACGAGTACGGGCGTTATTCTTAGTACTTTGACCACGAAGTGGAAGACCGATACGGTGACGGATACCACGGTAGCAACCGATGTCCATCAGACGTTTAATGTTAAGTTGTACTGTTGAACGAAGTTCACCTTCTACTTTAATTTCTTCGCTAGCGATTGCGCTACGGATAGCACCAATTTGTTCGTCAGACCAGTCTTTAACTTTGATATTTTCGTCAACTCCTGCTTTCTCTAGGATTTGAGATGAGAGGCTACGGCCGATGCCATAGATATAGGTTAGACCTATAACTCCTCGTTTATTTTTTGGTAAATCAACACCTACTATACGTGCCATTCTTTATTTCTTTTGTTTTGTTCTTTAAAAGTTTAATTGTGTTTTTTCTCTGCACTTTTTGTGAAAAGCACTATCCTTGGCGTTGTTTAAACTTAGGATTCTTTTTGCAGATTACGTATAGTCTACCTTTACGGCGAACTATTTTACAGTCTTCACTGCGTTTTTTGATTGAAGCTCTTACTTTCATTTTGTGTTTAAAGTTTTTGCTGTTTTGCGGGTACAAAGAGTCTACTTATATCTAAATGAGATACGTCCTTTGGTTAGGTCGTAGGGACTCATTTCGACTTTTACTTTATCTCCAGGAAGTATCTTGATGTAGTGCATACGCATCTTGCCCGAGATATGGGCGATAATGACGTGACCATTATCAAGCTCTACTCTGAACATAGCGTTAGATAGTGATTCCACCACTGTTCCGTCTTTTTCTATTGCCGCAAGTTTTGCCATTTTTTGGTTGTTTTTTTAACTTTTTAATTAGTGTGCCTCTTTTTTGAAGCACCTTTATTGAAACCTTTCTTATAAAAAAATCTCAATTCACCCTCCTCTATAGTAATCCTCCCTGTGCTGGATTGGTTCCCCAATGTCCTCCACGAGAGAGTATCTGTGCCACACCATCCACGATTGCGATGCAATGTTCGAAGTGTGCGGCCATTTTGCCGTCACGAGTACGGCACGTCCAACCATCTCTGTCGATTGTAATTTCGTGAGTGCCGAGCGTAATCATAGGCTCGATACAAATCACCATACCTTCGACAATCTTAGCTCCAGTTCCTCTTCGTCCGAAGTTTGGTACTTGAGGTGGTTCGTGGAGGTTGCGACCGATGCCGTGTCCCACCATTTCTCTAACCACTCCATAACCATACTTTTCGCAGTGTTCTTGTACCGCATAGCCAATATCGCCAATCCTATTGCCTATTCTTGCAGCTTCGATACCTTTAAAAAGAGCTTCTTTAGTGACTGTCAGAAGATTTTGGGTCTTCTCGTCCACCTCTCCCACAACGAATGTGAAGGCAGAGTCACCAACGTAACCATTTTTAATTGCACCGCAGTCTATTGATACAATGTCACCATCCTTAAGGATACTTTTTTTAGAAGGGATTCCGTGCACCACCACATCGTTTATAGATGTGCATAGTGTACCTGGAAAACCTCCATAGCCTTTGAAAGCTGGTATTGCTGCTTCAGAGCGGATAAGCTCCTCTGCCAGCGAGTCAAGCTCAAGGGTCGAGATACCATCTCGGACGTGCTTGCTCAACTCGCAGAGGGTCTTTCCTACTATTTGATTGGCTACTCTTAACAGCTCAATCTCCTCTAATGTCTTTACTTTAGCCATTTTTTTTGTAATGCTTTTAAAAATTAAGTGGACTTCTAAAAATTGCCCCCTTAAGCATTACGACCTTTGAGCTTACCGCCCTTCATCATACCGTCGTAGTGGCGCAATAGCAACTGACTTTCGATTTGTTGAAGAGTATCGAGTATAACTCCCACAAGGATAAGAAGAGAAGTACCACCATAGAACATTGCGAATTGGCTATCCACACCGATAAGGTGCGCAAAGACTGGCAATATTGCGATAAATCCTAGGAAGATTGATCCTGGTAGTGTGATTCTAGTCATCACTTGATCGAGGTAAGAAGCGGTGTGTTTACCTGGTTTGATACCTGGGATAAAACCACCATTTCGCTTAATATCGTCTGACATTTGGTTGGTATTGATTGTGATTGCAGTATAGAAGTAGGTAAACAACACTACTAGAATAAAGAACACAAAGTTATACCAGAAGCCATAGATATTGGCGAAGGTTGCAGCTATTCCTTGAGTTGCCTCAAATGAGCCGAATAGTGCTGGGAGCATCATAATTGCTTGAGCAAAGATGATAGGCATAACACCAGCAGCATTAATCTTCAATGGGATGTATTGGCGTACACCACCATATTGACGATTGCCCATAATTCTCTTAGCGTATTGCACAGGAATCTTGCGAACTGCTTGAACCAATGCGATAGTTGCTGCGAAGATAAGGAATAGTAGAACTAGTTCAACGATAAGCATTACAAAGCCACCACCTGCTGTTGTGAAACGAGCATTTACTTCCGCAAGGAAAGAGTGTGGAAGGCGTGCGATAATACCAACCATAATGATAAGCGAGATACCGTTACCAATACCCTTGTCAGTAATCTTTTCACCAAGCCACATACAGAACATAGTACCTGCAATAAGAATAGTTGTAGCAACCATTGTGAAGAGAACTGGCGAGTCAGCTAGCACGAATGCTGAAGCTGGCACAGTAGCGTGAAGGTTAACTAGGTAAGCTGGAGCTTGAAGCAACAAAATACCGATGGTCAGATAGCGAGTCCATTGGTTAATTTTGCGGCGACCACTCTCGCCTTCCATCTGCAACTTGCGGAAGTAAGGCACAGCGATACCCAATAGTTGGATAACGATCGATGCTGAGATGTATGGCATAATACCAAGGGCAAAAATCGACGCATTCGAGAATGCACCACCCGAGAATATATCCAACAGACCTAGGATACCGCTAGCGGTTTGATCTTGAAGACCAGAGCCTGCTAGTGCTTCAGGGTTGATACCTGGAAGTACCACGAAGCTACCTAGGCGATAAATTAATAGAATACCAAGTGTATAGAGGATTCTCTTTTTGAGTTCCTCTATACGGAAGATATTTCTAATTGTTTCGATAAATCTTTTCATAATTCTTTTCTTTTAAAAGAAGTGAGCCATTACTCTTATTACAGAGTAGTTACCACACCGCCAGCAGCTTCGATTGCCGATACTGCTGATTTTGAGAATTTATTTGCAACAACCTCCACTTTTACAGTTAGTACGCCATCACCTAGTACTTTAACACGTTCGTTACGAGAGATTAGACCCGCAGCGTGAAGTTGTTCTAGACCTACAACAGTAGCGCCAGTTTTTTGTACTAGAGTTTCGATAGCCGAGATGTTAACAGCTTTGTATTCAATACGATTGATATTGGTAAAGCCAAATTTAGGCAAACGACGTTGGATAGGCATTTGACCACCTTCGAAGCCACGTTTGCGTGAGTAACCTGAACGAGATTGCGCACCCTTGTGACCACGTGTAGAAGTACCACCTCTACCTGAGCCTTGACCACGACCAATTCTCTTTTCGCTGTGAGTTGCACCAGCGGATGCTTTTAGTCTTGAAAGTTCCATTTTATTACTTTACCTCCTCTACTTTAATTAGGTGTTTAACTTTTTCGACCATACCCAAGATTTCTGGGCAGGCGTTATGTTCTACAGTTTTGTAGTTGCGTCTTAGTCCTAGTGCATCAAGGTTCGCTTTTTGAACCTTAGTTGCGCCGATACGACTACGCACTTGAGTTATTTTTATAATAGCCATTTTTACTGTTACTTGCTTTTATTAACCGTTAAATACTTTTGATAGTTTCACGCCACGAGTACGTGCAATAGTGATAGGGTCACGAAGCTCAGTAAGTGCAGCAAATGTAGCTTTCACTAGGTTGTGAGGGTTCGACGAACCTTTGCTCTTTGCAAGGATGTTGTGGATACCAACACTCTCGAATACTGCACGCATCGCACCACCTGCGATAACTCCAGTACCAGGAGCTGCTGGGCGAATGATAACTTCTGAACCACCGAAGCGAGCTTCTTGTGGGTGAGGAATTGTACCGTTAAGTACTGGGATTTTCACTAGGCTCTTCTTTGCATCTTCGATACCTTTTGCGATTGCAGAGGTAACTTCCGATGCTTTACCTAGACCGTAACCTACCACACCATTCTCGTTACCAACCACTACAATTGCCGAGAATGAGAAGGTACGACCACCCTTTGTAACTTTAGTAACACGTTGAATGCTAACTAGTCTATCTTTTAGTTCGATGTCGCTTGTACGAACTTTATTCATATTTTCCATTTTACTTTGTCTTTTTGAAAAAATTAAAATTTAAGTCCGCCTTCACGAGCTGCTTCAGCTAGAGACTGTACTCTACCGTGGTATAGGTAACCATTACGGTCGAATGCTGCTTCGCTTACGCCTGCTGAAAGTGCTCTTTGAGCGATTACTTTACCTACAACTGCGCTTTGAGCTTTTTTGTTCATTTCGGCAGTTAGCATTGCTGCTACTTCTTTGTCGAATGTACTTGCTTGAGCTAGAGTTGCGCCCTTGTTATCGTCGATAATTTGAGCATAGATGTGTTTATTGCTACGGAATACTGATAGTCTTGGCTTTTGAGCCGTTCCGCTTACTACTTTGCGAACACGCATCTTAATACGTGCACGTCTTTGAATTTTTGTTAGTGCCATAGTTTATGATGCGTTATTTAGAGTTAGCTGATTTACCTGCCTTGCGACGTAGTTGTTCGCCCACAAACTTGATACCTTTACCTTTGTAAGGTTCTGGTTTACGTAGTGAACGTACTTTTGCTGCCACTTGACCTACTAGTTGTTTATCGATACTGCTTAGGGTAAGGATAGGGTTGTTTTTCTTTTCTGTTACAGCAACTGCTTTCACTTCTGCTGGAATCATCAAGTGAATATCGTGTGAGTAGCCTAGACTCATCTCGATAATTTGACCTTTTACCTCACATTTGTAACCAACACCTACGAATTCTTGTTTGATTTCGTAGCCTTTAGATACACCAACTACCATATTATTGATTAGTGCACGATACAATCCGTGCAGTGAACGGTGCTTAGGAGCATCGCTCGGACGAGTAACCGTTACAACTCCTTCTTCAACACTCACAGTAATATCTCTATCTACTTGTTGAGAAAGTTGTCCTAGCGGCCCTTTCACGCTTACCAAGTTACTTGAGCTAACTTCTACAGTTACGCCCGCTGGTAGCGCCACAGGTGCTTTTCCAATTCTTGACATTTTTTTGCTTTTATTTTATTTGAATTTTTTATTACTTTGTTACTAGCATACGTAGCATAGTACTTCACCGCCAACGTGAGCTGCACGAGCTGCTTTGTCAGTCATAACTCCTTGTGAAGTTGAGACAATAGCGATACCTAGACCGTTAAGCACCTTTGGCATTTTCTCTGCGCTTGCGTATTGGCGCAAGCCTGGGCGAGAGACTCTGGTGATAGTTTTGATAGCGTTTACTTTTAGTTCTGGGTGGTACTTCAGCGCAACTTTGATTACTTCGAAGCCTTTTTCGTCTTTATCCACCTTGAAAGCTAGGATATAGCCTTGTTCGTGAAGAACTCTAGCAATCTCCTTTTTGATTTTTGATGCGGGAGCTACGACCACTTTATGGCCGGCTTTCGCCGCGTTCCTGATTCTGGTCAGGAAGTCTGCAATAGGATCTGTCATTTTTTGACCTTTTGTTTTGTTTATAATTACTTTATTTTCAATGCTTTACGCATACGACGCAATACGCCATACCCATAGCAAAGAGTTGCAAAGGTAGTATTTTTTTTTCAATAAACAATTTTTTGTTGACTTTTTTTTAGCTAATGTATTAATTTTTAGGTTTATAGTAATTAGTTGGGTGGGGGGGGCGGAGGTTTTGCTATGATGAAGGTTTGTTA